>JAIWNO010000150.1 GCA_020216785.1 Desulfomonile sp. | reverse complement strand
CCCAATGTGGATTTGAACACGGTCCCGACAAAACGCGCCAGCGGGTCCGCGAAGCGCCGCACTTCAGGCAGCAATTGCCTGGTCTGTTCGTACACCCATGCCATTGCCTGGTCCCACTCCTCAGGGTGCGCCAGTTGATATTCCTGGAGAGCGGACAGCAACCGGTTTTTCAGCACGGCCGTGTACTTGGGAGCGCGCGCAGCGAAATCCGACACCTCACGCACCACACTGGGGACGAGAAACAGAAAAAACAGCACCATAACAAGCAGCCCGAGCACAATGAGCAGGAGCGAGCCGAGGGACCTGGGCACCCGCCACTTTTCAAGCCGGTTGGCCGCGGGGTCCAGGAGATAAGCGAGGAAGAATGCGACCATCACCATTGTCGTGACAGACTCGAGCGCGCTCATCAGCCAGACGAGCACGAACACGAAAGCCGCGGCAGCGGCGAGTCGAATAAGCGTACGCCTGCCTGTAGCGGTCACGTTTTTTCCCTCCCTCGAATCGGCTCGGTCGACGCGCTCGGCGGTCGAAGGGTTTATTAGGTCAAGAAATCGCTCCGGACAATCTTACCTCTTCGAGAGCACAACGCCACGACTAATTGAAAGAACTGCTACCAACGCCACGGTAGCAATGCATCCCCACGCAAACAGGTCGCCCCACCGACTATATACGGACGTTGTGTCGGACGGGTGCGGCACATTCACCACGAAGAATCCTTCCGTATCCAAAGGGATGCTGCGGATGACCCGCCCGGCTGGATCGAAAGCTCCGCTGATACCGGTATTCGCGCATCGGATGAGCGAGAGCCGGTTCTCGATGCTCCTGATGCGGGCCATTTGGAAATGCTGATACGGCGCAGCGGTCTTGCCGAACCATCCGTCGTTGGTGATATTGACAAGCATGCGAGCGCCATTGGCTACCGCCAGTCTCGACAACTCCGGAAAGATCGCCTCGTAGCAGATGAGCACACTGAAGGCTGGGCAGCCTTCGACGCTCATCACGGTCATGATCTCGCCGGGCATGTAGTCTTCCTCGCGTGCGGCGATCCCCGGACCGATGGGGAGCAGCCAGCTCAGCGGCATGAATTCGCCGAACGGCACCAAGTGTATCTTGTCGTATCTATAGCGTAGCGAGGGGCCGTCTACCAGGAACGCGCTGTTGTAATAACGGGACTTGCCGTCCTCCAGGGTCTCCGAGGGAGCGCCGACGAGCATAGGCACCTTGAGCCTCGTGGATATGTCGCAAGGATACTTCCATCCGGGGCTCCTTGGCCCGAAGACCAGCGGTACGCTCGTCTCCGGCCATATCAGCAAGCGGGCGCCTTCATTCACAGCAGCCGCGCCGAGCTTTTCGTACGCGGTGAACGTAAGGTCCCTCACATCCTCCTTCCACTTGATCTCCTGGGGAATATTGGCCTGGAGCACCCCAACGGGAAACCCGCGGCCGCCGGTATCGGTAGGGAACCTTGACAATCGTTCCGTGCCATAACCGAGCGTCACTGCGACTGCAATTGCAGCCGAAGCGACGAGGCCCCATGCAGGCCGATCGTTGGAATTCGGCCTCCGAATCAACTCCCATAGTGCGGCATTAACCAGCACCACAAGGAAGGAGATTCCGTACACGCCCGTCACGTCCGCGATTTGGGCGACGGCAAGGCGATCGGCCTGCGCGTAGCCGACGAGGTCCCAAGGAAAGCCGCCCAGCGCTGTGGCGCGCACGTACTCCAAACTCGTCCAGGTAAACGCTGCGGTGATTGCCGGCCGCCACCCGGCACGGGTAAACGCTGCGGTCAGCCACCCGAAGACCGCCGGTATGAGCGCAAGCACCAATACCATGCTCACGAGCAGCATGACAGAGGGAACAGCCGAAAAATGCCCATGAATGGCAAGCGTTCGAAATACCCATCGAAGGTCGAGGAGGAAGAAAGCCACCCCGAATGCGGCACCATGAAGGGCGGCTTCGATCGGCGCACGTGAGCGCTCAATCGCCCATAGGAAAGGTAAGAATGCCAGCCATGCGACCAAGTCCAGGTCGAAGGGCGGGAACGCGAATGATAGGATTACCCCTCCCGCTGCTCCGGCAATGAATGGGGCTTTCATTGATCGGCGTCTGGCCGGGGTGGGATCTTCTTGTCGATTTCGCGGGAGCCGCCGGTAACGAGCACCCGAGTGATCCGCTTCTCGTCACCTCCCTGAATTCGCAGGACAAGGCCTCCGTATTGCATCTCTTCCCCACGCGCGGGTACTTTGCCCATGACGTGGATGATAAAACCTCCGAGGGTGTCGTAACCCTCCCTCGGAATGGAGACGCCGAAATACTCTTCGAACTCATCGAGACTTGCCCGCGCCCTCACCAGCACGGTCCCGTCCTCTTGGGGGAGGAAGGCATCTTCTTCCACGTCGTGCTCGTCACGAATCTCGCCGATGATTTCTTCGATAATGTCCTCGATGGTGACAAGCCCGGACGTGCCGCCGTATTCGTCCACGATAATCGCCATGTGGGATTTGCGGGCGCGAAGCTCATTGAGCAGGTCTTTGATGCGTTTGGTTTCCGGGACGAAGAAAGGTTCGCGGGTGATTTGGCGGAGGTCCAGCTGCTTCGCGTCTTCCAGCCAGAGCGGAAGCAGGTCCTTGGCATTCAGAATACCAACGATGTGGTCCACATCTTCATCGTACACGGGAATACGCGAATGACCCGAGCTGATGACTGCCCGCAGGACGCGTTCCCGCTCCGCGTCCACGGGAACAGCAACGATATGGGTGCGGGGAATCATGATTTCACGCGCGACGGTCTGTTTAAGATCGAAGATGCCCTCGATCATTTCCCCTTCATCTTCGTCGATCAGACCCTGTTCCTCACCTTCGTCGAGTACCTGCTTGATTTCGAGAGGCGCGCGCTCGAGCTTGAGCATTCGCTTCAGCCATCGCAACATTGCCCGCTTGTTGCGAAATCGAGGCTCATCCGAAGAGAAAAACACTTTGTCTCCTGGTGAGGTGCGGTCCAGGACACTTCGGCGCGCTCTGACCACATAGTGCAAAAATGCGAGACATCGTGAAGTTGAGATATCAACCTCGGAATGATGTGTCAAGATAGCCTTCCCATATCAAAATAAGCATTCCGTGAGGATTGGAAAAGAAGCTCCGCAATAAGCTTTAAGTTGCTCAGAGGCATGAGCGCAACCGCGATTGTCATACCGATATGTCATCAAGACAGGGACATGGGGTTGTAGGGGCGCACCCGCGTGTGCGCCCGGAAGCCGGGCCGAAACGCCGGCCCCTACCGATTCTGCCACGCGGTGACGGTATTGAAGGCGTTAGCGTCCTGGGGTCCTGATTGCTTGTCGCTTGACGAGAGCACCGGTTGACGCGCCGGCTGGGCGGTGCTAGGATGCTGCCCAAGGATTTGATCGCTCCCCTCTTGCTGCGAACCGTAATCATCGGTCAGCCCGCGTGGCGATCCCGAAAATATTATCCAGGAGACCCCTATGTCCATCAAGGATGATGTTCTGCGCATCGCCGTCATCACCCGGGACGCTTCGAGAAAGGCAGCGGTGTTGCCTACTCCCGTAAAAGAAAAGATCCTCAGGGACGCTGCCGCGAAATTGCGTGAGCGCCGCGCTTTTCTTCAAGCGGAAAACCGTATCGATGTAGATGCCGCGCGCTCCAACGGCCTCTCCGCTGCCATGATCGACAGGCTGACGTTGTCGGACAAAGTCATCGACCAGACCGCCGCCGGCATGGAAGAAATCGCGGCCTTTCCCGACCCGGTCGGCGAAATCGTCCACATGTGGAACCGTCCGAACGGCATGAAGGTAGGACGGATGCGGATCCCCCTCGGTGTGATCGGGATCATCTATGAATCGCGGCCCAATGTAACAGCGGACGCAGCCTCACTTTGTCTGAAGGCCGGCAACGGTGTGGTCCTGCGGGGCGGCTCGGAGGCAATCAATTCCAATCTTGCGATCGTAAGTCTGTTCAAAGAGGCCCTCAGAGAAAACGGCGCTCCCGAGGATATCGTCAATCTCATTCCGGTCACCGATCGAGAGGCGGTGCTCCATATGCTCTCGCTGGAGGAGTATATCGACCTGATTATTCCCCGGGGAGGCGAGGACCTTATTCGCTTTGTGGCCGGGAATTCAAGAATCCCTGTTATTAAGCACTACAAAGGCGTGTGTCACTTGTACGTGGACCGGTGGGCAGACCTGGATATGGCGGTGAAGCTGACGATCAACGCCAAGGTGCAGCGGCCCGGAGTGTGCAATTCCCTTGAGACGCTGCTTGTCCACCGTGATGTGGCCGACCGGTTCCTGCCGATGGTGGCGGAGAAACTTACCGAGGAAAAGGTCGAATTGCGAGGCTGTTCCCGCTCCCGAGAGCGGGTGAATTCGATGAGGCCCGCTACGGAAGACGATTGGTATGCGGAGTACCTGGATCTGATCCTTGCCGTGAAGGTAGTTGACGACATCGACGAAGCAATCCGGCATATCGCCACGTACGGATCGCTGCATACCGAAACCATTGTAACAAAGGATTACGACGCTGCCCAGAAGTTCCTCAGAGAGGTGAACTCGTCGAGCGTTATTGTTAATGCGTCGACCAGGATGAGCGATGGGTACGTCTACGGTCTTGGCGCGGAGATCGGTATCAGCACAACCAAGATTCACTCGTACGGACCGATGGGGGTGGAGGACCTTACGACGACCAAATTCATTGTCTTGGGCGACGGTCAGATCCGGGAGTGATCCGGCTCTCGGCCTCGCGAGGGGTAAGCCGGCGTCTCTTTTCTTTTGGCAGAAGAGAGGCTCACTCGGCGGTCCCTTCCACAAAAACTCATTGTATCGATCAGGCTGTTTCACCGGCCCCAGCGTAATTTGAGCGGTACTCGTTTTGGGCCATGCTCGCGGAACAGCCGGCAAGGGGCTAGCGCCAAATTGTGTCCATCAGGGAAAGGATGATGCCGTGAGCGAGATCCGCAGCACGATAGACCTTATCATGGAGCGCACCCGCGGGATGACCCTCTCTGAGAAGGAGAAAGAGGAAGTCCACCGGGAAGAGCTCAGCAAGAGGGCAAGAGGACTGTGCATCCAATTGATGGAACATCGGGCCGAGGTCGCGGAGGTGCTCTCCGCCCTTGAAGCAGATCCCGAACAAGATCGTGAGCTGCTGCGCTCATTGCTCTGGAAGCAGATAGTCGAGGCTCTACCGGCAGACAAATCCGCTCTGGAATATCTCAATATACTGGAGCGGTTTCCCCAGGCCAAATCAAAGACCAACGCCCAGCTGCTGGAAAAGGTCCGCTCCTTGGTGAAGTCCGGTGAGAAGACTAGAGCCGCGGAGCGCAAGAAGATCCTGATCCGCGAGCGAAAGAAACTGGAAGCTGTCGGCATCGCCGGCACCGCCGTGGTACCGCTGTTGCCTGAAGACGCGAATGTGGGAGCGGAACTTGCTGCGACCTTGGAACCAATCAAACGGGAGCTTGCTGCTGCGTCGAATGAATGATGCGGCCTTGACGCGGCCGTTCTTCCCCTCTTCACAGGAGGATCCACGGTGAAAAAGACAATTGCCCTTTGCGCGTGCGCGGCCCTCCTTGTCACAATGTTGAGTGGACCGGCATTCGGAGTCGGCTTGCCGTTCACCGACCCCCGAGCCGTCAAGAGCACTGACGGCAAGACCTATCCCGTTGACCGGCTCGCAAGGCTCTTCGAGACCAAGGTCAATTTATTATTGTACCTCCTGACCAGTTACCTGCAAAGCGGTGATGTGCTCGTGGCAGACATGATCCGCGAGAACCTCAAGGCCATTCAGATCTATGTCGACACGATGGGCGCATCGGTGGGGAACGACCGACAGAAGGAGCTTTTTGCCAAGCTCCTCGCCGGCTCGCAGAAACTCCGGGAGAGCGTGGAAAAAAATATCAAATCGATTGAGGATTACCGCACGGCTAAACGCGTCTTCGACTATAAGTCGTCTCTGCTGATTGAGTGGCTGGATTCCATCTCGGCCACAGTCTGCGAAGTTCGCGAGCCGTCCTCTGCAACAGATGAGACCCCCGCGGTCAAGACCTTTCGCCGCGTGCGGTTGGGGGCTCCCAAGGCAGTCTTTTACACACAAATCGCCTCGACCAGCCCGGCGCCGGAAGCCCGCCGAAAAAAGGCCCGCGAGCTTTGGGACGCAACATCCAAGCAAGCGGAGACCTTCATCAATTTGGCTTCCACCGAAGTTCAGAAACAGGTTGCGCCGGGATTGAGCACGTCGGTTCAGATTGTCGCAGAGTGCGCGCGGGAACTGCTCGTGCACGCTGACGAGCTTAATCTGGCCTGGGACCAAACCGTCTCGCTCGTGGAATCGCTTGAATCGCTCGTCGGCGCGTCCGACGGCGATGCGAAACCTCCTCAAAGCGAACCGAAACCCGCTCCGGCCGCGGGTAAGAGTACTGCACCTGCCACAGGCGCGCCGAAGTAATTGTGTTTGTCAATAGGGGGGCTTGCGAAGCAAGGGGGCATTTCTTCGTCGGACGATCGTGTTCGGTGCTCTTCCGGCCGCTGTTCCGAAATCGACGCCACAAATTAATCCGGCATCCCGGCGTCAATCCAATCAACGATTTCCTGAATCTCCCCCGTGGAAAGGTACGGGCCTCTGGAAGGCATTCGCCGGAAGCCCCCAAGGTTTCGCGTAAGGATCTTGATAAGGTTGGTTTCCGTTGCGCGACCGTTGCCAACTTTGTTGGTTTCGATCAGTTGAAGCTCATACGGAGCGCTGGTAGCAAGCTCTTCTTTGGTTGCCCAGCTCAACCCGCCCGGATGGCTTACTTTAAGTTTCGGTTCCCGGTTGTGCTCCGCTGCCCACCTGCGGAGCGCGGTGTCGAGGATCTCCTTGATTCTCGGCCAGTTCGGTGCATTCATAGTCCATATCCTCATCCTCGCTCGATCGAACTGCATTCCACTTTTCAATATAATATTCGTACCAATGCATATCCGAAGCCGTGATACGGCAAAAAATGAATGAACCTGGGGCACCACGATTTGCACGAGATGTCAAATAAATTAGGCCATGCGTGGGCCTCGGAGGTGGTTAGACGCGGGCATCCACAGCGGACAGTCGGGGCGACAACCTGAAGAGGAGGGGGGAACCGGAAAACGACACGAATAGCGGCGATAAGGGATGATCTGCATCGATGAGCACAAACCTGATTTCCGTGACCGCTGCGCTTTCGGGGACGACGCGCCATGATTATTCAGAAGGCGGATCTCTTTCGGGACATCAAGAGGGAGACCATGAACGAGGTCTCCAAGATCATGGTGGAAGGGTCCTATGACCAGGGGGCGTTGGTGTTCAAAGCCGGCGATCCGGCGGACAGCTTCTACCTCGTGGTCGAGGGAAGGGTGAGGCTGTCGATCGGGACGGAAGGAGAGATCGATTACACCGCGAGCCTTCCGGGCGAAGCTTTTGGATGGACCGGAATGGTTGACCGGCCCGTGTAGGTGGCGACCGCGGAGTGCCTCACTCCTTGCAAGCTGATCAAAATAGAGAAAAGGCGGCTCAACTCAGTGCTTGAAAACGATCCTCAGAGCGGTATGCTCTTTTACAAGCGACTGGCTGGAGCGGTCGTGCAACGTCTGATCGACAACTACAATGCGTTCTTGTCACAGGGCAGCCTTAAGGGTGTCACCTACGGGAGCGGACAAGTGGTAGGCCCCGACGAGGAATAGTGTTCCGCTGGAACCATAGTGAAGGGGGCTCATGGGGGTCCTTCACGGCATTAAGATAACCAAGGTGATTTTTGGATTTCAATCGTCATCCCCCTCCCCCTTCCGCCTTTCGTGCGGGAGGGGAATCCAGGAGAAGCAAGAGGGCTCAGCTTTCAAAGCCCCGCGCATGATTCCAGCCGTCCGTGAACGAAAGGAGGGACCATGTTTTTCCAGGAAGCCGATCTGTTCAAAGGACTCAGCCAGGAAACGATGACCGAGATTTCGAGGATCATGGTTGAAGAGGACTATGACAAGGGAGCGGTTCTCTTTACCGAGAATGACCCTGCAAACTACTTCTTTGTGCTGATGGAGGGGCGAGTAAGGCTGGTTGTAGGGACGCATGGAGGAATCGATTACACCCTCAGCAATTCTGGAGAAGCATTCGGCTGGTCGAGCCTTGTGGATCGTGATTTCTACACTGCTCGCGCCGAATGCGTGGCGCCGACCAAGGTTATAAAGATAGAAAAGGAGAAGCTGGGTAAAATCCTTGATAAACATCCCGAAAGCGGCCTGCTGATATACAAGCGGTTGGCCGCGGTCGTGGGACAGAGGTTGATTCGCGCATACGATGCGTTCCTGGAAGCCCAAAGCGCAGAACGGCCGGCCTCATTCGGGTCCGGACACATAACCAAGGGCATCGAGGAGTAGGTCTTCAGCTGGCTCTTGTACGGTTCCCACAGCGCTTTGATCATATGAGGACTGCACGTTCAGCGTTGGTTCCCCAAGTCTGGGAATTTTTTCTCATGGCTTGCCACAAGGATTTCCGGTCGTTTTCGTTCGTCCTCTTGATTCCGCCGAGGGGTAGATTTCACCTCCGGCGCGTCACTCCCACTTGGCGGCAGTAAGGCAGAAGCGCGCACTTTGAGCAAAACGGACTGATGGGAACGCAGATGTTCTGGCCCCAGGTGACCAGGAGATCGTTGAATTCTATCCAATACTTGTGTGGGAGCTTTTTCCGCAGCTCCTGTTCGGTTTGTTCCGGTGTCTTGGTGTTGACGTATCCGAGCCGATTTGAGACTCGGTGCACGTGAGTGTCCACGCACACGCCCAGTTTGCCGTAACCGAGTGTCACAACCAGGTTCGCGGTCTTCCGCCCCACGCCTTTGAGTGTGAGCAGCTCGTCGATGTCATCAGGCACTTTGCCGGCATACCGATCAAGGAGGTCGCGACAGACCAGTCGAAGCGTTCGTGCCTTGGTCTTGTAGAACCCGACGGGGAAAATGAGCTTCGCGATCTCTTCTTCAGACAGTGCGAGTATCGCCTCAGGTGTGGAGGCACGGTCCAGCAGCCGCCGCGCGGCGACCCTGGTTACCTCGTCTTTTGTGCGAAGCGACAGGATGGTGGAGATGAGCACATCGAACGGGTTTCGCCGCTTTCGGGAAAACTCGGTCACGACCGGGACTTGCAGGCCGGCAACTTCCCTTCGCAGGACCTCCACGATTGCATCGATGTCGGGTGGGGATTTCCGGCGCTTGTCGGTCAATATTTGATCCCCACGTTTCGCCGGACAAGATCGATGGTATCCGCGGCGATGGCGCGAGCCTTTTCCGCACCCTTGGCGAGGATCACGCGTATCTGCTCGGGGTCTCGCATCAGCTCTGCACGCTTCTCCCGAGCATCACGGAAGTAATCCCACAGAATTCCCACGAGTTCCTTCTTGATCGCACCGTATGCCGCGCCGCCCTCCCGGTAAAGTCGTAGGACATCCGCAACCCGCTCCGGTGGAGCAAAGTAGCGATACACCTGAAAGAGGTTGCACGTGTCCGGATTTTTTGGCTGATCCACAGGGGTCGAGTCGGTCTTGATGCTCATAACCTTCCGGCGGAGCGTGTCTTCGTCGAGAAAGATCTCGATAGCGTTGTCGTAGGACTTGGACATCTTCTGTCCGTCGATTCCCGGAATTGTGGCCACATCATCGCTGATCTCCGCCTCGGGAATGACGAATGTCTCGCCGAAAGTGTTGTTGAACTTGATCGCGATGTCGCGGGTAACCTCGACGTGCTGCTTCTGGTCTTTTCCCACCGGAATGAGGTTCGCCTGGTAAAGGAGGATGTCTGCCGCCATGAGCACGGGATACGCGAAAAGGCCGTGATTCGGCGAGATTCCTTTGGCGATCTTGTCTTTGTACGAATGGCACCGCTCCAGGAGGCCCATGGGCGTGATGCAGGTGAGTATCCATGACAGCTCCACCACTTCCGGCACGTCCGACTGGACCCAGAAGAAGCACCTATCAGGATCGAGCCCAAGCGCGAG
>JAIWNO010000149.1 GCA_020216785.1 Desulfomonile sp. | reverse complement strand
AAAGTCCGCGGCGGCTTCGATTGTGCCGGTGGCGAGCTTCTTCGCGTCGTTGACCGACGTGAGCGCATGGAGGTTCACGATAAACACGAACAATTCCGACCTGTCCATGTACGAAATCATCGGCCGCATCATTCCCAGGTAGTTGCCCAAATGGAGGGCCCCACTGGGCTGAATGCCCGAAAGAACTCTCACTGATGTTCTCCTTTCACTACCGTCACTCGTTCTCCTTAATCACCTTTACCCGAGAGGACCCGAGCGCAGCGACCGCATACTTCGGAATGATCCGGGACCGATCCCACATCGTTCCGCCAGTTCCAGCAGCGCGGGCACTTCTGCCCGTCCGCACGGTGGACTTGGACCGCGACGCCAACGGCCGCGTCCTGCAATCCGGCCTCCGCGGTGCCATTTAGCTGGAGCTGTGACACGATGAAGAACCCCTCCGGGTCCTCCATGCCGGCGATGTGAGCGGCGATCGCCTCCGGCACGGAAATCGAAACCTTGGCTTCAAGCGAGGAACCAATGAGCTTGCTTGCCCGCGCCTCCTCAAGGCTCTTTGAAACCGCCTGCCGAACCGCAAGAAGCGCGTCCCATTTCTCGATTTCTTCCGGGCCTAATTCCACGCCCGCCACGGGCTCGGGGAACGTCTGCAAATGAACGCTCGTCGAGTTATCGTCATTGGTAAGGGCCAGCCACACCTCTTCTGCGGTGAACCCAAGTATGGGCGCCATCAACCGCACCAGCGCAGACAGGATGTGGTAGAGCGCCGTCTGGGCCGACCGGCGGAGTCTTCCATCGGGCCGCTCGCAGTAGAGCCGGTCCTTGAGTATATCCAGATAAAGGGACGACAAGTCCACAGTGCAGTAGTTGTACAGGGTGTGGAACACCACGTGGAAATCGAAATTCTCATACGCGCGGCGCACCCGGGCGATCACGCGGTTGAGACGATCCAGCGCAAAGCGGTCGAGCTCGCGGAGCGTGCCCACAGGAACCAGATCAACCGCGGGGTCAAAGCCCGCAAGGTTCCCCAGAAGGAACCGGCACGTGTTCCGAATTCGGCGGTACGCTTCGGACAATCGATCGAGAATCTCGGGCGAAATGCGAATGTCGTCGCGGTAGTCTTCGGCGGAAACCCATAATCTCAGGATGTCCGCACCGAATTTGTCGATGATCTCCTGCGGCTGGATCACATTGCCCAGTGACTTGGACATCTTCTTGCCTTCGCCGTCAACCACGAATCCATGTGTGAGCACCCCCTCGTATGGCGCTCGGTGCCGCGTGCCTACCGAGGTGAGCAGGGCGCTGTGGAACCAGCCCCGATGCTGGTCACTCCCTTCCAGGTACAGTTGGCATGGCCAGACCAGCTCGTCGCGTTGTTCGCACACCGCGGCCCAGCTCACCCCTGAGTCGAACCAAACGTCCAGGATGTCCGTCTCCTTGACCATATTGCGGCTGCCGCACTCTGTGCAGGTGAGGCCTTCCGGAGCGAGTTCGGCCACATCGGATGAGAACCAGACATCCGCGCCGTGCTTCTCAAAAAGGCTCGCTGCTTTCTCGAACAATTCCGGAGGCGCAACGGTCGCGTCACAGTCCGCGCACCGCATGGCCGTGATCGGCACTCCCCAGATGCGCTGTCGGGAAATACACCAGTCGGGCCGATGCTCGATCATGCCATAGATACGGTCCCTGCCCCACTTGGGTATCCATTGCACCGTATCGATCGCTTTGAGAGCGTCGCGGCGCAGGCCGGTCTTTTCCATGGAAATGAACCACTGGTGGGTTGCCCGATACAGGACCGGTTGCTTGCAACGCCAGCAATGGGGATAGCTGTGCTCCATCGTTTCGGACGCCATCAATGCGCCGACTTCTTTCAGTTTTTTAATCACCATCGGATTCGCGTCAAAAGCGAACTCTCCTCGGAAAAACTCCACGTCGTCTGTGAACCGGCCCCTGTCGTCGAGCGGGGCGTACACGTCGATACCGTACTTCAGACCGACCTCATAGTCTTCCTGACCGTGGCCGGGCGCGATGTGAACGCATCCCGTGCCGGTGTCCAGGGTGACGAACGGAGCAAGAATCAGCCGGGAAGGGCGATCGTACACCGGGTGCGTGCAAGTAAGCCCTTCCAAAGCCGCGCCGGGATACGTGGCGACGATGCGGTAATCTCTGATGCCGAACGCATCCATGTTGATCGGTACGAGACGCTCCGCGAGAATATAAAGTTCGTCTCCGACCTCAACGGCAGCGTATGAAGCCTCAGGATGAAGCGCGATGGCGAGGTTCGCGGGAATAGTCCAGGGCGTCGTTGTCCAGATGATCACGTACACCCGTTTGCCCCGAGCCTCCGGTATGCGTTCGGGGAAGCCTTCTCGCGCGGGGAACCGTACAAAAATCGAGGGGGAGGGCGAATCCATGTACTCGACCTCGGCCTCTGCCAATGCGGTCACACATGAAGCGCACCAGTATACGGGCTTCTTGCCGCGGTAAACCGCACCGCTCTGGAAGAACTTGCCCAACTCCCGGACGATGGTAGCCTGATATGCGAAGTTCATGGTGAGGTACGGATCTTCCCAGTCTCCGAAAACCCCGAGGCGCTTAAACTCATCCCTCTGGACATCGATGAAGCGCTCGGCATATTTGCGGCAATACTGGCGCACCTGAACCGCACTCATGGTCAGCTTGCGGTCACCCAACTCCTTGTCGACGTTGTGCTCGATGGGCAGTCCGTGGCAATCCCAGCCGGGGACGTAGTCGGAGTCGTAGCCGGCCATGAATCTGGATTTCACGATCATGTCTTTCAGGATCTTGTTAAGGGCCGTTCCCAGGTGAATGTGGCCGTTGGCGTATGGGGGGCCGTCGTGAAGAATATATTTTCGCCTGCCCCGGCTCGCCTGCCGAATCAGGTCGTAAATCCGCATTTTCTCCCATCTGGTAAGAAATTCGGGCTCACGCTTGGGAAGGTTGGCCCGCATGGGGAACGTAGTATTGGGCAGGTTCAGAGTGTTCTTGTAATCATTGGAAGCCATACGATTGTTCCTCTCTTGAGAGATCGGCCATGGCGGCTCGGCGGCGGTCTCTCCGCCGGAATCGTGCCGCCGCGCCTACAAACCTTCCAGTGTACCGGAGCAGGCCTTCAAGTCAATGAAAATCGCCCGCGTGCAATTGGATGACTTCAGGAAGCCTTAGCAGCAATCATTCGGCCAGCGCCAGGCTGTTAACCAATTCCGTGAGACCCTTTTGCGACCGCTTGGATATCCTTGTTATGCGAAATCGGGACAATTTCTCCGAGCCGGGGCCGGGATTGTCGTTGGCCACGCAGATCGCCTCGAATCGAATCTCCTCCGCCTGGAGGATCCGCTGCGCTGGGATCACAAAGGTATTGGTTTCGCCAACTTCCGCTTGAATCCCGACCACGCGCACCTCTCGTTCCGTAGCTTCCAGCACCGATCCTTCCACCTCAGGGTGCTCAATTTCGTAAATCGGCGCTGCAACCGCCAAATAGCGACTCGCCGCGGTGCGCTGAGCCTGTGATGACGAGGGTGGATCTTTCGGGGCGCAATAACGGTACATTTCTTCAACGCTCAGAAAGCCCGCGTCGACAAGTTTCAAGAAAAGGCTGCGGAGCCCGAGGGCCGAGATACCGTACCGTTTCATGATGCCGACATCGTCCATGCCCGACCTGACGCATTCCACCGCATCTCGGGCGTTGATGACGGGCTTTTCCTTACGCGTCTCGGTGGGAGGCGGGGGCGGCAGGGGCACATCGAGCATGACGGTCCCCACAGACAGCGAAGCCCGGGAGTCGAGGTCCGAGCGTTTCAGCAGCCCTGAAGAAACCAGTTGCTCAAAAAATAGATGCAGCGCTCCGCCCGTCAGTCGATACTTGTCCATCAGTTCCGCGTCGGACATACCCGCTCTTACGGAATCCGCAAATTCGATCGGGTCAAAGCCAAACTCCGGTTCCGATGACGCGGGCGACTTGTCAGCCGGTTTCGTTTGCGAAGTCTCGATTTTGCCGCGCTTGGTCAACGCGAGCGCCAAATTGCGTCGAAGAGCTTCTCCCGTAAACGGCTTGACCAAATGGCCGTCCACGTCCAACTGATCCACAAACTGCTTGGTATCCGCGTCGGCGAGGGCGGTGACGATGAGGACCGCGGTGTCCGGGTAGGCGATCCTCAGCACATTTGCGAGGTCGATTCCCGACATTCCGGGCATCATGATATCGGTGATCACCGCGTCGAAGCCGCTGCTCTGTAGTAAGGCTACGGCTTCTTCCCCAGAATTCGCTGTGGAGCACTGATAGCCCTCGACCTCCAACATACGGCAAACGAGTTTGAGTACTGTCGGTTCGTCATCGACGATGAGGACTCGTGCAGGGCTGCTCTCCGGCATGGGCCGCTCCAGGAAGGAATCGTGCCGAATGGGCTGATAAGGGGTGATAGTCGCAATCAGACTGTCGAAGAGATCTTCGATGATCGACGCACCAGTGGTGCAATAGATCGCTTATACAGCCGGATATCAGCATACCCCGCAGCACCGCGGGAGTCAACTCCGCCAAATCCGGTGGAGCGGAAGGCGTGATTTGTTATGAAAGCGTGTGCTCAACGCTTGGAAAGGCCTTTGGAGCGAAGCAGTTGCAGCCGCTTCTTGACGGCTTCCTTGTTCCGGTCGTGAAGGAGGTGGGCCAGTTCCCGGTTGCTCATGGGAAGTGTGAGGACAACCAGATCTTCACGCAAACTCCATGCCTTCGTGGAGGTGTTCCGCTTGAGGTTCGTGAGTATCTTCAGCTCTCGAGGGGTGAACTGACGAAGAAGCGCGTGGCTCTCTTTAATCTGGTCAAGGCGGGTCTTCCCTCCCAGGCTCCCGAGCGTCAAGGAAGCAGCCAGTGAGCCAAGCTGAGTAAGGTCGGTGGGTCCATCCGGACTGACCGGGTCCCCGGCGATGGTCTCCGGATGAAGTTTTGTGTCTTCAACGGCTTCGACGCGTCGGCCGTCACCCTGCATGACTTTTCGATCCTGGTCGGTCACGCTGCCCCTGCTGCTCACCACGTCGGTCCGGCCGCGTCAAGCGGCTGCCGGCGGCTTGGGCCTTTGGTGAGGTCCGTGTCGATATGACACGGAGCTTCACCCCGTGCCGTAAGATCTCCCCCGCACTATGCCTTGCGCCGGTTACCCTGCTGAAAACCTTTCCAACGTCCGAGATCCGTTTCCTCAGACGCAGTAGGCACACCAATAGGGACGTGCCTCGGGCCGGGATTGCGTCCGCTTACGCCCTTTACCACAACCTCTGCCCCAGCGCGCTCTGAGGCGATGATTGCGGCTGCCTGTCCTTTGCAATGGTGTGCAGGGGTATGGTTTGTCCTTGCCATAAAGCACGTGGCTCGGAGTTCAAAGGTTTTGGCGGTTGCACGGCGAGCGGTTCCGGCTTGGGCTTAGGTCTTGACGCCACCGCCGCGGGCTTCAGCGTCGGCTGCCTCGGAACCGAAGCAGCCGGGGCCTGCCTTGCTGGTACGGCGAGGTGCCCCTGATCGTTAGTCCGCCCGTTCATGGGGCCGGCCGCTGACTGCCCTCCCGGCTGCTGAGGCTGATTAATCTGCATAGCTGCTCTGCCCTGGTCCGTTTGGTTGCCGTACCCATTTGGGGCGTACACGTTCTGACCGTAACCGTACCCGCTCTGAACACCCTGGCTGCCGTAACTCGGCGCCATTCCAGAAAAAAAACTCGGGCCCTCATCCCAGAAGGCCGATCCAACCCCGCATCACCCGGCGACAGCGGCATACGGAAGGATCACACCAAGAACAAAAGCAAAAAAACCGGCTTTTAAAACCTTCAAGAGATCCATTTCATCCTCATGATGTGGATAACACAAGAGGAAATTCGACGATGCCGCTGCCCGTCCGTAGGTAATCTCTCACTTTCTTACCGATCTTGTCAAGTGCGAGTTGCCGCGACGACGCATAAGATCAGGCTCTCAAGAGTGCTGGAGCCTTGTTTACCGGGCTAAGGCATTGTGTTTCTAGGACGTGGTCCGTCTAATACGGTAAAATTTTCGTTTGCCCACGCGTAATGTCTGTTCCTCCCCTGGGATTGAGATTTCCGCACTGGGATCGGAGATCTTCGCGCCTTCCAGTTTCACGCCGCCCTGGTCCACGAGACGGCGGGCTTCGGCCTTCGAGACTCCCGCACACGCAGCGACAAGCTCGTACGCCGGCATAGATGCCTGTTGAAATGTTCTCAACGGCACTTCGTCCGGAAGCTCCTTGCGCTGCACCACCTTTTCAAAGTGTTCCTCGCCGGCCGCCGCGGCGGCTGCATCGTAGAAATCGGTGACAATGGCTCGAGCAAGCGCCTTCTTGATGTTCATCGGATGGAGTGGGTCGGAGGCGCCTTGGTGGCCATCGATCTCGGTAAGCGCAACGCGGTACTCGTCGATCAACCGCATTTCCACGTCGGTCAGCAGGATGAAATACTTGACGATGAGGTCATCGCGCAGGGACATGAGCTTGCCGAACATGTCTTCGGGCGGGTCGTCCACAGCCACGTAGTTACCTTCAGTTTTGCTCATCTTTTTCGAGCCGTCGAGCCCTTCGATGAGGGGCGTCATCATGACGATCTGAGGCGGCTGGCCATGTTGGATTTGCATGTCCCTGCCCGCGAGAAGGTTAAATTTCTGGTCAGTGCCGCCAAGCTCCACGTCGCACCGCAGTGCCACAGAATCGTAGCCCTGCATAAGCGGATAGAGAAACTCGGTGATCGATATGGGGCTCCCTTCCCGGTAACGCTTTTCGAAATCGTTGCGCTCCAGCATCCGTGCCACCGTCGAGCGATACGCGAGATCGAGGCAATCGGCAAAAGACTGGGAATCGAACCATTCACCGTTGTTGCGGACTTCGGTCTTGGCTTCGTCGAGGACGCGAAAGACCTGCTTGGTGTAGTTCTTTGCGTGCTCCCAGACCTGTTCTTTAGTGAGCCTTATTCTTCCTTCGCTGCGCTCGGTAGGATCGCCGACCCGTGCGGTAAAGTCGCCGATCAGGAAGATCGCCGTGTGTCCCATGTCCTGGAAGTGCTTCAGCTTCCGTATGGTGACCATATGTCCCAGGTGAATGTCAGCGGCTGTGGGGTCCACACCGAGTTTCACACGAATCGGCGTGCCGGTCTCTAAGCTCTTCTTGAGGCGCTCACGAAGCTCCTCTTCATGGATGATCTCTTCCACGCCCCGCATAAGGTGTTTGATCTGGGTTTCCACGTCGGCGAACGACATGAGCGTGACCTTTCTCGGCAGATATGGTATGGGTCCGGGTAACGTAGCGCAGTGCGTCGCGAACGGTCTTGCGGTCTGTGGTCCCGAAGCGATCTCTTGGAGGACCGTCCTGGTTGCGGTTCCTCGCGATGGTCGTTGCGGCGACGGGCCGCGACCTGCAGTGAGTGGGCGCTCCTGCATAATTGCCACGAAGACACGGCTAAGACATTGATAAATAGCTTAGTTCGTGCGGGAAAGTCAAGGTCGCTCGATAAGGGCAGTCGGTGAAGTCCTCGGTGTTCGCGGGCCCAGAGGCAGCGGACCGGCCGGAAGCCGGCCCTGCTATGACATCCTCGGTTCTTGTGGGGCCGGGAGCACCAGGTGGAGAAATATCTCTCGATTGCCTTTCGGCCCGCGGATCGGGCTCTCGACCTCTCCCATGACACTGAACCCTGCCTTCCGCGCCGCATTTTTCACTTGATCCACAGCTGAGCGCACTTTCGCCGGGTCTCGTACAACTCCGCCTTTTGCAACGTCCCCCCGTCCGACTTCGAACTGGGGCTTGACCAGTGCGATCAACCAACCTCCCTGCGGCAGTACCTTGGCAAAGACGGGGAGCACCAGAGTGAGAGAAATGAAGGACAGATCTGCGACTGCCGCGTCCACTTGCCGCGGCAAAGCGTCGGGCGAAAGGAAGCGGATGTTTGTGCGTTCAAGCAGTGTCACCCCGGGGTCGTTACGGAGGCCCCAGTCAAATTGACCGTACCCGACGTCCACCGCGATAACGTGGGCTGCCCCACGTTTCAACAGGCAATCGGTGAACCCGCCGGTTGAGGCGCCTGCATCGAGCACGCACAGCCCTGCGCAGTCAACGTTGAACGCATCGAGTGCCGCCTCGAGTTTCAGTCCCCCGCGGCTCACGTACCGCAGCTCTTCCTGAACGGCAATCTCAACGTCGGTAGGGAACTCTTTGCCCGGCTTCTCAACCCGTTCACCGTTGACGAGCACATGACCCGCCATGATGAGCGCTCGCGCTTTTTCGCGGGAGGTCGCGAGTCCTCTGGCAGCGATCAGAACATCAAGTCGATCCTTTTCCATAATAACAGAGCAGAGGGCACAGGTCGCGTCACAAAACTCCTATGATTTAGGAAGAATAGTGAAATCGAGCACGTCGACAATGCTGATCCCGTAATAGATGTATACGGACCCGCTGCCGACAAAATCTTCGGGCCGATGGATGGTGAAATGATAGGCGTAGCTCCCGCGGCTCTCCCGCAAGTTAACCGTCTCTTCGTACTGGCGCGCCTGGGGCAGCTTGATGACGAACCTGACAGGAATCTTGGGCCTGCTCGCCTGGTAGTTGAACCGGATCATGAGGGTCAGGCGATCGGAATCGGCACCGGCGTTGAAGGTCCGTTTGTTTCCGAGAAATTCCCATTTCTTGTCCTTGAGGACAGCGGGCCCGAATTGCAGGTCATAAATCGACAACCGACCCGGCATTTCCCACGAAAGCCCGCCGCCCTCTTCCGAAGTCGTCGTCCGAGCCGACGCCGACGCGGTCGTCCACAGCAACGCAAAGGTAACTATGACGATCCGGCCGAGAACACCGATTCCTCTCAGGCCACTTTCCCGGATCATGCGCCCCACCACTTGGGAGTAATGGGCTCCGGGCTCACGCGCGGGGCCTGCAGATCCTGGTACATGCCCCACTCCGACGTCCCCGACTTGGGCATGCCGCCCATTCGAGGAGAGGTCTCCTTTTCCTCGGTCACCACGATCTTTTCGTCTTCAAGTCTTCCAAAGAGGTCCATGAGCGGGTCGCCGCTGCTTTTGGCCATGCCGGCGCCCTGTGATGCCCCAGGGCTCTTGATCAAACCAGGGCCCTCTTCTTCTATCTGTCTCTTCATTCGGGAGCCCACGACGCTGAACAACCACGAAAAGAATATGATGAGCACGAGAGGGATGATGCTGTAAATGAGCTTCTCAACTTCCATGTCTCGTTTCCTCCCTGGGGAGCCATGCCAGCTTGCTATCCACTCATTGCACAAAACAACTCTTTGTTCAATCCCGGCATGGCCGCATTCAAGCCCTCTCTTAGGAAAGTCTCTTTCTTCGGCAAAAAGGTTCCGGCGCTCGGACGAGCACAAGCTCGCGCGACGATTTTGTGTTGAAAATGAATAGGCTGGTGCGGTAGTGTACTTACCTTGCCGTACCCACCGTTCCGTTCCATTTCCCAAGGAGGTTTAGCAATGGCCGCTCGCATTCACAACTTTAACCCTGGTCCTGCGGCTCTGCCGCTGGAAATCCTCGAGGAGGCAAGAGAGGAGTTCCTCGATTTCCAGGGTTCGGGCATGTCTATCACAGAGATCAGTCACCGTTCCGCACTGTTTGAAGAAGTGCTCAACGGCGCTGTGTCGCGTCTTAAACGACTGCTCGAGATACCGGCGAATTACAAGGTGCTCTTCCTGCAGGGCGGCGCGAGTACACAGTTTTTTATGGTTCCCATGAATCTCATCCCGGAGGGAGCTTCGGCAGATTACATCAACACCGGCACGTGGGCTACGAAAGCGATCAAGGAAATCGAGATCCTCAATAAGCCGTACAAGGTTATTGCATCGAGCGAGGACCGAGATTTCCGGTACATACCGAAGGATTTCACGGTTTCGCCAAGGGCCGCGTACCTTCACATAACGTCGAACAACACCATCAAGGGGACTCAATGGCCTACGTTCCCGAATGCCGGCGACGTTCCTCTTGTGTCGGA
>JAIWNO010000148.1 GCA_020216785.1 Desulfomonile sp. | reverse complement strand
TATGTCGTCTGATATCTTGTCACGCAGATTCGACGTTAAGCCATTTGGGCTGATTTACGCAGGCGCTCAGAAAAATCTCGGACCTGCAGGGGTAACCCTTGTGATCATCCGGGACGACATGCTCGCACGGGTCCCGAAGAACATCCCCACCATGCTGCGCTACACTACGCATGCGGAAAAGAACTCGCTCTACAACACCCCTCCGTGCGTGAACATTTATCTGCTGGGCCTGGTGTTGAAGTGGGTGGAAACGCAGGCGGGCGGCCTGGATGGAATCGAGCGGCTTAACCGTCAAAAAGCCGACCTCCTCTATGGATGCATTGACTCGAGCGGCTTCTATCAGGGGACGGCAGATGCCGACAGCCGTTCGTTAATGAATTTAACATTTCGTCTCCCCTCAGAAGAATTGGAGAAGAAATTTGTCGCGGAAGCGCTAAAAGAAGGTCTGGGAGGGCTCAAAGGCCATCGCTCCGTGGGCGGATGCAGGGCGTCGCTGTACAACGCCGTGAGTCTGGAATCGGTCCGAACGCTCGTTGACTTTATGAAGGATTTCGCGGCAAAGAACAGTTGACGGAGTATCCCGTCACGAGGACTTATCTGAGCCGTCAGTGGCAGGCAGAAGCAGTTCGGGTGTGGGGTATGTGTCGAACGACCGGCGCGCGCGGCGGGTAAGGATGGCGATTGCCCGGCTGTCTCGCCGGTACGACCGAGAGCAACGCCTTCCAAGGAACAGGGGCCGGCGGCCCGCCGGCGGCAGCGGAGGCATTCGGGGCTTTGCCGCCTCAGCTCTGCATTGGACAGGAGAGGTGTGTGGATATGGATTTCAACATCCTCATCTCCGACGGCCTTGACCAGCAAGGTATCAGCCTTCTGGAAAGCCGGCCCGGCTTTCGAGTCGACGTAAGGACTGACCTGAGCCCCGACGAATTGTTCAACAACATTGCAGATTACGACGCTCTGGTTATCCAAAGCTCCACGCGCGTGAGCGCGGAGTTGCTGGCTCAAGCAACCCGGTTGAAGATAGTCGCTCGAGCCGGTGCGAACCTGGACAATGTGGACATCAACGAAGCGACCCGCCGCGGCGTAGTGGTGATGAACACTCCCGAGGCGAACTCTATTGCCACCGCGGAGCATGCGATCGGGCTGATTATGGCCCTTCACCGGCATATCCCGCAAGCCGTGGCTTCCATGAAGGAAGGCAAGTGGGAGAAGAAGAAATTCCAGGGACGTGAAATCGCCGGCCGCACTCTCGGGGTGATCGGACTGGGCGTCGTCGGCCGGACCGTATGCAGGCTGGCGAGCCGTGGCCTGAAGATGCAACTCCTGGCTTACGACCCGACTACATCCGCGGATGCAGCAATACACGTGGGCGCGAAGCTTGTTTCTCTTGATGAGCTTCTTGTTCGATCTGACGCAATCAGCGTTCACGTCCCGCTCACCGACGAAACCCGTGGTCTGCTTGATGCTGCTGCGTTCGGCAAGATGAAGCGCGGCGTGCTGCTGGTCAATTGTTCCGGCGCCGGAGTGGTGGATGAGGCCGCTTTGCTCGCTGCCCTGGAATCTGAGAAAGTCGCCGCGGCCGCCATTGACGTGTACCCCGAAGTTGAGCCGCGAGGGCATCCCCTGCTGATGCACCCACGCGTTGTGGCGACCCCGCACCTGCGGGCAGCGACCTCGGAGGCGCAAGTGAACATGGCGGTGGCAGTCGCTGAGCAAGTAATCGATTACCTGGAAAGGGGCGTGGCCCGAAACGTGGTGAACGTACCCAGCATCGAGCCGTCAGAGGCACATTTGCTCCAGCCGTACCTGGACTTGGCACGAAGACTTGCGCAGTTTGCCGGCCCTCTCGTATCCGGTCCCGTGACCGGTATGGAGATGCAATACCAAGGTGAAATTGCCGGTGGAAACCTCCGGCCGATCACGAACGCAGCTCTGGTAGGCCTCCTTAGACGATTTGAGGGGGCAGCGGTCAATGCGGTGAATGCTGATGTGATTGCCGGGCAGAAAGGTATCAGCGTTTCGGAAACCACCGTGAAAGTCAGTGAGGATTTCCCCTCGTCGCTCGTGGTGCGAATCACCTGTCAAGACGGGACGTCGCGGAGCGTGCAAGGGGCCTTGATACAACGGACAGGATATGAGCCGCGCATTACAGCGGTCGATCGATTCATCACCGAGGCGGTCCCATCCGGCGCAATGCTGGTAGTCACCAATCGCGACATCCCCGGCGTGATCGCGGGAATTTCCGGGGTGTTGGCAAAGCAAGGTATCAACATCGCCCAGATGAACTTATCGAGAGAAAGCGTGGGCGGGACCGCGTTATCGATCATCAATGTCGACGAGCAGGTGGACGACGCCACTATTCAGCAAGTCAGCGATATCGAAGGCATCCTCAGTGTGAAACAAGTGGTGCTGGACGGTCCGGGTGTGCGGTACTGAAGCCGGCGGTGATAGTTCTCGGTGGGGCGCTCGAAGCGGCGTTGTTGTGCTTTCATTGAGCCTCAGGAACACCGCCGGGTAGTAAGGAGAAAGAGAAAGGTAACATAGTGTGAGTACTCTCATCATAGTGGGCACCCAGTGGGGCGACGAAGGCAAGGGCAAGGTAGTGGACCTCCTCACGAGCCGGGCGGACGTGGTAGTTCGCTTCCAGGGCGGCAACAATGCCGGCCATACGCTGCGCGTGGCAGGAGAGCAGGTAATCGTGCACCTGATCCCTTCGGGGATCCTTTATCCGGATACTCTCAACGTCATCGGCAACGGCGTGGTCATCGATCCTTCCGTGTTGATGGAAGAGAAGATCGGTTTGCGGTCTCGGGGATATTTCCTGAACGACGAGCAGCTCCTCATATCTGATCGCGCTCACGTGATCATGCCGTATCACAAGCTGATCGATGTGGGGCGGGAGGAATTGCTGGGCTCGGCTAAGATCGGCACTACGGGCCGAGGGATCGGACCCGCGTACGAGGATAAGGCGGCGCGGATCGGCATCCGTATGGGGGACCTACTCAGGCCGGAGGTGCTTCGCAATCGCATCGCCGTAGCGCTGGAAGAGAAGAACTTCCTCCTTGAGCATCGATTCAAGAAAAGGCCGCTTGATGCGGACACGATCTTCAATGAATACGCCGCGTTCGGCGAGAAGCTGGGCCCCCACATTTGTGACGTGACTCACGTGCTTCAGGGAAAGATAGCCGAAGGCCGGCGCGTGCTATTCGAGGGCGCACAAGGCACGCTCCTGGACATCGATCACGGTACCTATCCTTTCGTCACGTCGTCAAACGTTGTGGCGGGCAACGTTTGTGCAGGCACGGGTATCAGCCCGCGAAAGCTCGAGCAGATCTGGGGCGTGGTAAAAGCCTACTCCACGCGCGTGGGATCGGGCGGCTTTCCCTCCGAACTGAAAAATGATCTTGGAGAGCGGATACGAGAGCGCGGCGCGGAATACGGAGCAACGACAGGACGGCCGCGGAGATGTGGGTGGCTCGACATGGTAGTGGTCAATCACAGCGTCCAGCTGAACGGTCTTACGGGAATAGTTCTTACCAAGATGGACGTCCTCACCGGGATCTCGCCCATCAAGTTCGCTGTGGCGTACGAATTGGACGGAAAGGTAATCGACCGGGTACCGGCCGACATCAATGACCTGGAGCGGGCCGTGCCGGTGTATCGTGAACTCCCCGGCTGGACCGAACCTATCGGCGAATGCCGCTCGTTCGATGAGCTTCCGCGTAATGCCCGGCACTACGTGGAAACCATCGAGAACTTGACCGGCGTGCCCGCAACGATCGTCTCTGTTGGGCCCGGTCGAGAGCAGAGCATCGTCCGCAAGCCGCCGTTTTGAGCGGCATGCTTCTTAAGGGCGGGTCTGGGCCCCGCCCTTACCCAAAGTCCCTCCGAACGACGAAGCAAACGCATTTTTCAATTGATCTACCAGCCTCAACACCGGCCCGTCGCTGGTCATTCCATCGAATCCGCCTTGTACGCGCACAAATCGCCACACATGGTGCACGTTTCATGGTCTTGCGTGCAAGTGCGGCCGCGAATCTCCATCACGAGCTTTGGATCGAGCGCGAGCCTGATCTGTTCGGGCCAGTCACGGGCTTTTCGGGCACGGCTCATAGCAGCGTCCCATTCGCTCGCGCCAGGAGCTCCTCGCACCAAGTCCGCGGCGTGCGCTGCAACGCGGCCCGCCAGTACCCCCATACGGACATCTTCCACACCGGGGAGCCCAAGGTGTTCCGAAGGTGTGACGTAGCACAGAAAGTCCGCGCCGGCAGCAGCTGCAATTGCGCCTCCGATGGCTGAGGTAATATGGTCCAGGCCGGGTGCGACATCCGTAACAAGGGGACCGAGCACGTAAAAGGGCGCGTCCTCGCACAGTCTCTTCTGGAGCATTATCTGTGCAGGGATCTGGTCCAAAGGAACGTGACCGGGGCCTTCGATGATTGCCTGAACTCCTCGTGCTCGCGCCCGACGGAACAGCTGGCCGAGCGTAACAAGCTCCTCCACTTGCGCCTGATCGAGAGAGTCTGCGATCGCTCCAGGACGAAGGCCGTCCCCCAGACTGATTACCATCCCGTAATGTTTGCAAATGTCGAGCACCTCGTCGTACCGCTCGTACAGAGGATTCTCTTTGCCGTTTTTCCGCATCCATCGGGCAAGAAAACTTCCTCCTCGGCTTACGATGCCGCAGACGCGGGGCTTCTGTTCGAGGTGGGCCAGAGAGGCCAATGTCACGCCGCAATGGACCGTGACGAAGCTGATACCATCTTCTCCGTGGAGGCGAATCGCATCGAGCATTTCGTCCGGTTCCATTTTATCGCCGCCCCCTCGTTTGCGTGCGGAGTCGACGATCGCCTCGTAAATCGGAACCGATCCCACCGGTACCGAGGATTCCCTTACGATCTTGCGCCGAACCGACCTGAGATCGCCTCCGGTGGAAAGGTCCATCACCGCGTCCGCGCCGGCGGACAGCGCTGCTTCAAGCTTGCGCAGCTCCAGGTCCTCATCATGAAGGTCGCCCGAGGTGCCGATATTAGCGTTCACTTTCACTCGCAGGCCCGAGCCCACCCCAATGGATTTGCCCGCCGGGGGAGGCTTGAATATCGCTACTCTGCCGGCGCTGAACCGGCGCTCGAGGTCCGTTGCGTCGGTCTTTTCATCCAAGGCTATTTGTTCGAGCAACTTGTTCAATCAGGTTATCTCCAAAGCAGGGACTGCATTTCAGTATAGAACTCTGCTGTCGGATTGTCCAGATGCGCCCACCGCACGCGGACGTCTCGTCCGACGAGCCACAACACCGGGCGCTGGAGGGTGATAGGAGGAGCACCAGACACAACGGCAGGCTTGCGGCAGTATCCCGTTACAGTATAGAGGGCTCAGGCGGCCGGCTCTTCAACGCATTGGAAACCGCGTCGATGAGTTTGCGCTGCAGCTTCGGATTAAGGCCGTCTATGACGAGCGACTTCCCATCCGCTGACGGAGTGAGCTTGTATGTTCCCACGAAAAGGACCGTCGGCGCCCCCGGCGGCTCGTCGGCGGGAACGGGCGCGGGCTTCGGCTTGGGCTTGTACTTCGCGAGCACCACACCGCAGCGAGGACACTCGTCAAACTTGGTCAGCTGGACGCAGTCGCAAGACGGGCAACGAAACACCTCGAGCGCAACGGTCCTCTGCGAGACATCGAGCCTGGCATCCAACTCCGACTGGGCGAGCAGGCCGGCTTGCAGCAACTTACCGAAAATGCTTTCCAATGCTCGGGCGGACAACCTGTACTTCTGCATGAGGTCGTTATCATTGAGTCCGGATCTGAGATCAGACAGGATTTCGCCGGCGCTGATGGTTCGCTTGGACATTGTTGTTTCTCCCACCGCAGACCGCGGCGGACATGGGGGCGCGGGCGAACGGCATATGTTCCCGGGGAATAGAAGCCGTCCACCCGTCTCGCGACCAATGCATCGTGAGCGTTTTCCGCCTATCGGTGCACGAACTCGGCCTTGACCTTTGCGCCTTTCTCGATAAACGTTGTGAGGCCGATCCGATTGTCTTCGGTCGTCCAGCACTGACCGAACCACCTTGCCTCGGCCTTGAGGCCCTCATCAAGCGTCAACTTGGCCCCTTCCAGCATTGCTGCCACAGCCAACCGGTCGATCGCCTTGGAATGGTGGCCGATATCGATGTCCGGCAAGGACGTGGGGGCGTCCGCAAGCGGCCCCATCTCCATAGGCTTGACCTTGGTCTTGCCCTCTGCGATTTCACGAGCCAGTTCTATCGCCCTCGGCAGGACGTCGTCGTCCACAAGCTCATTGACGAGACCATATTCGTAGGCTTGATCCGACGAGATCGGGTTTGCAGTGCGCACCATCTCGGCCGCGCGCTCGAAACCGACTATCCTCGGCAGCCGCTGGGTGCCGCCCATGCCTGGAATAAGACCCAGGTTTACTTCCGGTTGGCCGGCGAAGAAGCTGAGCCCCTTCGGAGCGACTCGAGCGGCGGCGCACATGGCCAGCTCGATTCCGCCGCCCAAGGCAAAACCGTTCATCGCAGCCACGAGGGGTTTGCCCATAGTCTGGAGCTTCATGGTCACTATCTGCCCTTTGCGCGCGAACGCTTCACCCTCAGCAGGACTCGTAAGGCCTGCCATTTCCTTTATATCCGCGCCCGCCACAAAAGCCTTGTTACCGAATCCGGTTATCACTGCGGCCTTGATTTCTGGGTCGCTCTTGATCTTCTCGATGTGCGCGGTAAGCTCGTCGAAGACCTTGCTGTTCAGTGCGTTAAGGGCCTTGGGCCTCCGTATGGTTATTACGGCAACGTCGCCTTTCTTTTCGAAGAGAACGTCCAGGATTTCCCACGGCTTCCCGGAAGCGGCCCGGTCGCTGAGCGCCTTGGAAACGGGCATGGCAGGATACTTCTTCGAATAAGCTTTCAACAGGTCGAGAGCTTTGTCCAGCCCCATGGAGTTCATGAAGGTAAAGGGCGGATTAATGTCAAGCGAAATGCCAAGAAGCAGATCGTAATCGCTCACGGTGATGATACCCGCGTCGATCATCTCGCAGACCATGCCGAAGTAAGCTCCCAGCATCTCGTCTGCAATAAGCTTCTCCCGGTCCGGGGGCACTTCGATCGTTTCGCCTCTGCCGGGAACTTCCCAGTCTGCTTTGGCGTCAACCATCTGCTGAAGCCGCTCCGGCACCCTATACCAGGCATTGATTTTCTCGTGCATCTGAGACAGTCCGTGAGCCGAAATGGGATTGCCGCCGGTAAGGTTCTGGCCGGTGAAGGGCCCCACACGCAGTCCAAGGCACTTGGAAGCAACGGTGTCGATTTCCTTCGTGGTCCCGATACCTGCGTCCAGAATCTGGATACCGGCGAGGCACAATCCCTCGAACACCGGGTCCACAGCGTACCCGTATCGCGATCGAACCTTGAAGGGGATCTTGCCGATATACTCGTACAGCCGCATCACCAAATCGGTCACTTCAGGGTTCGTGTCTTTGCTCGGGATGATTTCCATCGCCGGGTTGCGCTCCGCAGGGAAGAAGTAATGGGCACAGAGCGTGCGTCCCTTGTGAGTGCACTCCTTGAAGATTCGTTCCGGCTCGAGGTGAGACGAGTTACTGGCAAGGATAGCCTCGGGGCTGACCAGGCCCTCCACCTGCTTGAAGATCCGCCGCTTGAGCGGGAGATCTTCCGTGGCAGCCTCGATCACGAGGTCCGCCGACTTGAGCTCGTCATAATTCGAGGTGAACAGCACATGGCTTTTCATACCCTCCACCTGCTTCGGTTTGAAGGCGCCGGTTTCCGCTCCCTTGTCCACCTTTTTGAGGAGTTTGGCCTTGCCCTTCGCAAGGGCCTCCTCCGCGATATCCACAACAACTACCTGCACGTCGAACTGATAAAGCGATTTGACAAAGTGGAGCGCAATATCCGGTCCGATCTGTCCAGAGCCGATGATGCCCACTTTCCCGATCTTGTATCCACGGAACGTGAAAGCCATTTTCCATCCTCCTTCGAGATGCTGGCGCGAAAGGGTAAGAGAAGACGAAATAATCCATTACACTACCATTCATTGTCGCGTTTGCAAAGCAAAAGGACATGTGCTCGCACGCGGCCGGTACGAAATGAGGCTCGAATTCGTGACATTATCAGAGTAATTGTGATATCCTGAGTGGCCTGCCACCAATACAATCGGAGAATGAGCGTATGGAACTCAACGACGCTATACTGAATCGACGGAGCATACGGCACTTCTTGCCCGATCCGATACCTCGGGAAACCATCACCAAGATCGTTGACATGGCCAGATGGGTACCATCGTGGGGAAACACCCAGCCCTGGGAAATAGTGGTGGCTGACGGAGAAAAGGCAAAGACGCTGTCGGAAGCCTTCGAGAACGAGGTGCGAAAGGGCAACCCGCCGCGGCCGGACATCGCCATGCCCATCGAATTTCCCGAGCCATACAAGAGCCGATATATGGGGCTCGGCCGATCTCTATTGACCAGCATGGGCATTGCCCGGGACGATGCGGAGGCGCGAGCGCGGCATTGGATGAATATGTATCATTTTTTCGGCGCCCCCGCTTGCCTCTATCTTCTGATCGACGGTGCGCTCAACGAGCCCTATTCGTGCCTTGATCTCGGGTTTGTGGGAGTGACGATCTGTCACTTGGCCGTGCAGGAAGGACTAGGCACGATCTTCCTTGCCGCGGCCATGCACTATCCGGACATCGTTCGCTCGGTGCTGGACATCCCGGATACAAAAAAAATCGTCATCGGACTGGCTATCGGCAAGCCGCATCCCAGTTCGCCCGCGAGTCTTTTCCGAAGCGAGCGCGATCCGGTGGAAAAGTTCCTTCGGTTCGCGTAGGGTAGGGTGCGCCGAACCACTTATGCCAATGCGCTTTCAAACACGTAACTTTAATGACGTCCGGTAGGGGCCGACCCATGTGTCGGCCCGGCTTCCGGGCGCACACACGGGTGCGCCCCTACAGCGGCCATGTTACTGTCTTGACGACGCATCGGTATTAATCACCTCCGGAGGCTGCATCCATGAAGCGCACTTTTCTCGCGCTTACGCTCTGCCTGTTGCCGGCGATTTCCGCTCCGGCGGCAGACTGGTACATCCTCTGTGTGAAGGTCAAAGTCCCCGAAGGCTCGGCCTGCGTGAAGTGCAGCGAAATATTCCGTGTGTTCTCCGAGGTTCGTCCATCCGGCGGCTGTACCGCGATCGGCATGCGGCCGCTCGTCTTCCCGACCCGTCAGGAGGCCCTTGAGTGGAAAAAGACCAACTGCACGTGCCCGTGATAGGGAATGCCGACTCCCATCACGAAGAAGCGGCTGGAACGATAAGAATCGGATAAAGTTCCGTCCGTGGTTTAGCCTCGGATGGCATTGTTGCCTTCCATGACCATTTATCGACGAACTACAGATCGAGCATCGCCTTGAGGCGCTCGATGAGCCTATCGAGGCCTTCAGCACTGGAATCCGGTATGTTCCTGATTTCGAACCCGACGATATGCTCGCGATCCGCCCCCTCCCGCTTTTCCCACCGGCATTCGGCTTGGAACACGATTGGATCGAGCTGCAACGACTTGTCAGCTACCACGAGAAAAGTTTTTAATTCACCCGGCTTGGCGCCGATCCCGCGCACACCGACTCCCGTCTTCGATATGTCCCGAACCCTGCCTTCGTTCTTTATCGTTGAATACTCGATCTCGTAGATACGGAGAGGTAATTCCATCTTGATCCGTGCGGAGCGCCTCAACCGCAATTTGACCTCTTCGCTCACGGGAGCGGCTGGAGACCGTCCGTACAACTCTTCGGCGGTCATCACCTTTGCTTCCACCAGTTGCTTGAAGATGTGCCGCAGGCCTTCTGAAGAGAGCTGGTAAATTTCCATAAGCTCCGTGTCCGTCATACCAGAGCGGATGTATTCCGCCAGTTCCGCTGCCCGAATTTTGCGCTTTGGCGGCATTACGCGCGACTCCTTTCCCCTCCGGTCGCCCC
>JAIWNO010000147.1 GCA_020216785.1 Desulfomonile sp. | reverse complement strand
AATGCGCTTGGGTTTGTCCAGGAGCCATACGACGCGCTGCTCGACCACTACGAACAAGGCGTGACCGCGAGAGACCTGGAACCGATTTTCAGCAGGCTCGTTCCCGCGCTGAAAGACCTCCTGGACCGTATTAAAGGCTCATCGAGAGCGGCCCCGCGCCTGCCCGACATGCGCTTTCCGATTGAAGAGCAGAAGGCTTTCGCTCTCGAAACCGCGCAGAGACTCGGGTACGATATCGAAGCCGGGCGCCTCGACATGTCCGCGCACCCATTCACCACCGCTCTCGGGCCGGGAGACGTGCGCATCACGGCCCGCTACAACGAGACTTCGATAAGTGAAGGGTTTTTCTCAGCCATCCACGAGGCCGGCCACGCGATGTATCATCAGGGCTTGCCGCTGGAGCACTGGGGCGAGCCGCTGTGTAGACCCATTTCGCTTGGCATCAACGAATCCCAGTCCCGTCTGTGGGAAAATATGGTCGCTCGTTCTCGCTCCTTTTGGGAACACTTCTTTCCGATTGCCTCGCAGCGCTTTCCGACGCTGCGGGCCGTGGCGCTGGATGATTTCCTTTACACTCTCAACGAGGTTCACCCGAGCCTCATCCGCACCGAAGCTGACGAGGTCACGTACAATCTTCACATCGTGCTGCGATTTGAGCTGGAAGTCGCTCTTACGCGAGGGGACCTCCTGGTGGATGATCTTCCCGAGGCATGGAATCTTAGAACCCGTAATTACCTGGGACTGACGCCACCTGACTACGCACAAGGCCTCATGCAGGATGTGCACTGGTCGAGCGGCGCTATCGGCTACTTCCCGACGTACACGCTCGGCAACCTGTGCGCGGCGCAGTTCCTCCATGCTGCACGGCAGGATCTCGGCGATCTGGACGCTCTCTTTCGCCGTGGGGAATTCGCTCCGTTGCTTGGCTGGCTCCGTGAAAAGATCCATTCCCAGGGGTCGCGCTTTCTCCCTGGAGACTTGCTCAAGGCGGTCACTGGCCAGGGGTTGAGCCCAGACTATTTCATCGAATACCTGGAAGAGAAGTATGGCTCCCTTTATTGCGTGTGAAGGCGCGTTTGTCGGCCATACCACCAAGGGCGACCATCCGGCCGCCCCTACAATTCCGCCAGAGCGCACAACAAACGCAGCGGGCAGTCAGTCGATGTTCCACCGGGATACGAATCAGCCTGAAAACAACCTGCTTAGCCATCGGTACAGGCCCCATATTCCGATGATGCCGCCGGCGAGTAGCACTCCAAGTAACAGCAACGACGTGGCCATCGCCAACGCGTGATTGATCCGTGCCATCTTGCGCTTGTGTATTTCGTTCGGAGGGATCTGCTCCGTCATAGGGGAACCTCGGCAAATTGAATCAATGGTGCCCGGAGTTGACATTGAACTCCAGCATTCCTTCATATTCCGGCATTGAAGTGCGAATACGTTTCAGGATCGCTGACGGCCGGTTGCGAACATTGAGCCTCCGTTCTACGTCCCCGCGTGCAGCAGCAACATCATGGCCGACAGTCCAAAGATCGCGTTGGCGGCCCATGCGGCTGCAATCGGCGGAAGGTACCCTCCGTGTCCCAGAGCGATGAACATGGTATGGACGATCCAGTAGCCGAACGCCACAAAGATCGATAGCCCCAGCCCGAGCGCCACACCTCCGGCGCCCGGCCTTGCACGGACGGCGAACGGCACGCTGAGCGCGGCCATGATAAGGCACACCAACGGAAACGCGATCTTGTTATGCCAGTCGACCAGGTACCGTGTGGGCTCGTAGCCCTCTTCGGCAATCTTGGCCATGTAGGCGCTCAGTTCGGTCAGGTTCATCTCGTTGGCCAGGCGCTCCACCCGGCCGAAGTCGTCGGGCGGTTTGTCCAGCGGCCCGACCATGGAAGGGATATTCTCCACCACAAACGTTCCGTCCGGCAGCAGCCGTGTCCGATTGACGCCATAAAACACCCAGTGGTCCTGCCACCACGTAGCCTTGTCCGCGTACACGCGCTCCGTGAACGCGAAATTGTCGTCCCACTTCACTATGGAAATGCGCTCCAGGGTTTGGTTTGCCTTGACGAAGTTGCGAATATGGGTGATGGAGTGGGGCGACCGCATCCAGATTTGATCTCGTTTGAAGAAAGTCCGGTCAGGTTTGCCGGCGATCTCCACGTCCTGCACATATTCGCTGTACCGGTTTGACCAGGGTATCACGGTTTCGTTGGCCGCAAACATCAACAGGCTCCCGACCACGCCGACGAGAAGCAGTGGCCGGGCAATCGCGATTGCATCAATACCGTTGGCCTGCATCGCTATGATTTCATAGCGCCGCGCCATCATGAACAGCGACAGCATGCCCCCCATCAGGATTGCAAGCGGAATCACAAAGAAGAGATACCCTGGAACCTTGACGGCGAAATACTTCACCATCAGGATTCCGGGAGGATTGAACTCGAAGTAATACTTGATCTTATCCGTAAGCTCGACCAGGAGCATCACAAGAATGAATCCTATCACGCACAGGGCGAAAACCTTGAGAAACTCGCGGATGATGTAGCGGTCCAGGATTCTCACTGTCTTGCAGTACGCTCCTTGAGCAGCCAGTCGTTGTTAAGCAGATAACGAGCAGTCCTGCGGACGCCCTGTTCGATGGTCACGGAGGGTCGGAACCCAATGCCGCGGATCTTCCCAATATCCAGATGAACGAAGGGGCTGTCCCCGAGCCATCCACGCACTCCGCCCGTAAAGCGGAACCTGACGTCCCGGAGGCCCATCTCGTCGCATACGATCCGGGCAAGGTCCGTGACCGGCATGTACTCCTCGTGCCCGAGATTGATCACACTCTTAAGTTCAAGAATCCGATCGATCGCGAGAAAGATACCCCGGATGCCGTCCTCAACATGAAGGTACGACTTGCGTTGGTTGCCGTCGCCGAGAATCTCGAGCTCTGCCGGGTTCCGCAGCAGCTTCTGCACGAAATCGAAGATTACTCCGTGAGAATACCGTTCTCCAATCCACGATACAAACCGAAAGATCAGAGACCGGATGCCGAAGTACTCGCCGTACGCCTGGATAAACGCTTCTCCCGCCAGCTTGGAAGCTCCGTATACAGACGTTTGCAGCGGGGCATAGCTTTCCGGAGTAGGGAAGACATCCGGCTCGCCGTACACCGTTGCCGAACTGGTGAAAATAATCTGCTCCGCTCCTACTGCACGCATGGCTTCCAGCACCGTATGTGTGCCAATAACGTTTTGTTCCAGGTCAATGCGGGTATTGTGTCTGCCGCCTCTCACATCTGCGTTGGCCGCGAGGTGGAAGACTGTGCTCACCCCCGTCATGGCCTTAGTGAGGCTCGCGAGATCCAGTATGTCCGCTTGGATTACCGTGACTCGCCCGCTTTGGAGTGCCGGCCCCAAATGCTTAACAAATCCTGTGGACAGATTGTCGTAAACTGTGATTTCCCAGCCGCGACGGACCAACTCGTCCACCACATGGCTGCCGATGAAGCCCGCTCCTCCGGTGACCAGTGCCCTCATTGGGTTTTTCATCGCGCAGCGGGCTCCTTCGGCTGCATCAATGACTCTGGATGCCGACCGAGAGCGCCCGAAAGGGCCGAGCGGGCCTCCACTACCTCGTCCACAATGTACAGCGGCCGATCGCGTGCCTCCTCGTACGTGCGGACAAGGTACTCCCCCAGCACTCCCATGCCCGTCACCACGAGCCCAATTCCTCCCGCCAGGACTATTCCCAGAATTTCGAGGGCCCAGTGCGTGCCGAATCCGGCAGCCAATCCGTGCCCGAGCCAGATTATGCCGGCAATGACGGCCGCGACGGTCCAAATTAACCCGGTGAAGAGCATGAGTCGCATCGGCGCCCGAGAAAAGGGCACGAGACCGTCAAGCGCTATGTTGAAAGCACCAAGGAAGGAGATCTGGGTCTTTCCCGCGTGCCGGCGGTCACGATCAAATGGAATAATTGCAGTGGGAAAGCCGGCTGCCGCGGTTATCCCTCGGAGAAACCCGTGGCGCTCGCGGAAACGGCGCACTTCTGCGACCACGCGACCGTCCAGAAGCCGAAAATCCCCAGTGTCTCGCGGGACTTTCACCTCGGAGACCAGATCCAGCAATCGATAGAACAGCCCAGCGAAGGCGAGGTACACGAGGTTTTCGCCTTTCCGGGATGAGCGTTGCGCAATGACAACCTTATAGCCCTCACGCCACTTCGCGATCATGTCCGCGATCAGCTCGGGCGGGTCCTGAAGGTCTGCGTCGATAATGACGCAGGCGTCGCCGCGGCAATGGTCGAGCCCGGCCATGACCGAGAGCGGTTTGCCGATCCTGCGGGAAAACATCACAAGCCGAACCGGGTAGTCCTCGCGAATCAGCTCGTCGATCCTTTCCCGCGTGCGATCGGGACTCGGATCGAGAGCAAAAACCAGCTCCCATCGGCACCCGACTCGGTCAAACACAGCGGCCAGCCTCTCCGCCAGTGGTCGCACGTTGTGCTCTTCCCGGTAAATAGGTACAATAACGCTGATAAGCGTGGACGGTTCCATGCCTGTACGGCTAACAGAAGCGCCGCTACTGTGCAAGAAAAATGACGAACCGGGGAAGGGCGCAAGCCCATGCCCTTCCCTTTTGAGGTGGTTTGACGTATACTATAATCAATCGCCGATCAGCGCGGCCCATAGAGCCGTCATTCGCATGACGGGATCCTTGGGGCGCATCCGTTGTGGGGATAATCGGGTGTTGCGACTGTTGTTCGGTATGGATAAGGTGACATGACTAACGTAGTCGTAGAAGACCTCAGTGAAGTGAAGAAGAAAGTGGTGTTCGAGGTGCCGCGGGAGCGGTACTCCGAGGTGTTGGAGTCCGAGTTCAAGGAACTCAAAAAGACCGTGCAACTCAAGGGCTTTCGCCAGGGTAAGGTTCCCCTGAACATCGTCAAGACCTTGTTCAAGGACAAGGTGATGGCTGATACGAGCCGGAAGCTCATTGAGGAGACGTTCAAGCCCGCCCTCGATGAGAAGAATATTACTCCGGTCTCGGTGATCAATATCGAGCCTCAGCCGATGGAAGGCGACGCGCCGTTCACCTATACGGCGGAGATCGAGGTCCCGCCTCCTATCGACCTGAAGGACTATACAGGATTGAAGGTCACCAGGCACGTGCGCACCGCGAGCGACCAGGACGTCCAGGATCGGCTGAAGCAGATGCAAGAGCGCTACGCCAAGCTTTCGCCGATTCCCGAGGACCGAGGGGTCAAAGTCGGCGATCATCTTCTGGTGGACATTACGGCTGAATCGGACGGACGGCCTGTGAAAGAGCTGACTGTAGCGGACTACCACCTTGAAGTGGGGCGCAACCTCTACATTCCCAATTTCGATGCAAATCTCGAGGGAATGACTCCCGGCGAGACAAAGCATATTACGCTCGACTTGTCCGAGGATTTCCCCCGCAAGGAGTTGGCCGGCAAAACGGTGGCCTTCGACGTGATTCTGAAGGAGGCGAAGGAGAGAATCCTGCCGACGCTGGACGACGACTTCGCCAAAGATATGGGAGGCCACGAAACGCTGGCCGAACTGGAAGAAAGCATCCGTGCGGACGTGGCCGAACTCAAGCGCAACATGACCGAGGCGGAGCTTGAGAAGCAAGTGGTTGATGCTCTCGTTGAAATGCACTCTTTCGAGGTCCCGCAGTCGCTTGTGGAAGAGGAAATCGACGCCACCTTGGAACGGTCGAAGGAGCGGCTTCTCGCACTCGGTGTGCCGCGCAACCGCCTCCCCGCGCCTACCGCGGCACAGCGGGACCAGGCCAAGACCTCAGCGGAACGAAACGTTAAAGCCGCGCTCATTCTCAACGCGATTGCAGAAAAAGAGAAAATCTCAGTCAGCGAAGAGGACCTCGAAGCCGAGATTCGGCGTAGGGCGAAGCTGTTCGGGGTTTCGGAGGATTATTACCGGGACCTGCTTGCCGAAGGCGATTCGATGGGCAAGCTTAGAGTAGAGCTTCGCAACCGCAAGGTCATTGACTTTATCGTAGACCGGGGTGAGGTGACCGAGAGGGAAGCCCCTCCGGAGGAAGCTTAGACAAAGGAATAGCGTAACGGAGAAGAGAGACGGAACATGCTGGTACCAATCGTAGTTGAACAGACCAGTCGGGGCGAACGATCTTACGACATCTATTCGAGGCTGTTGAAAGAGCGAATCATATTTCTGGGCACCGGCGTCGACGACACGGTCGCGAATCTCGTAATTGCACAGCTGTTGTTCTTGGAGAGCGAAGATCCGGACAAAGATATCAATTTCTATATCAACAGCCCCGGAGGTCTTGTCACGTCGGGTCTGGCAATCTACGATACAATGCAGTACATTAAGCCGGATATCCAAACGATCTGCATCGGTCAGGCCGCCAGCATGGGGGCGCTGCTGCTTGCTGCCGGGACCAAGGGAAAGCGCTTTGCTTTGCCTCATTCAAGGATCCTGATCCACCAGCCGCTGGGAGGTTTCCAGGGGCAGGCTACCGACATCGAGATTCATGCCCGGGAGATCCTTCGCATGCGATCCGAGTTGAACAACATTCTCGTAAAGCACACCGGCCAGCCTCTGAGCAAGATAGAGGCCGACACGGAGCGCGATTTCTTCATGGGTGGTGAAGACGCCGTGCAATACGGTATTGTGGACAAGGTGATTTTTCAACGGGATATCCCCTTGGGTCAGGAAAGGACCGGGCCCACCCCCGTGTAACCGGACGACTCGCGTTTGGAGAACGCTGAATATAGAAAGTTAATCAGGAGAGAGACCACAGGCCCAAGGAGGAACCAATGGCGGGGAGAAAAGGAAATTTCTCTTCACTCTACTGCTCATTCTGTGGCAAAAGCCAGGACGAGGTGCGAAAACTCATTGCAGGACCTACAGTGTACATCTGTGACGAATGCATCGAGCTGTGCAATGAGATTATCGCGGAGGAATACGAAAAGGAAGAGCTCGGTCGAAATCGATCAAAGGTCCCAAAACCCGCCGAAATCAAGGCAGCGCTCGACGAATATGTGATTGGTCAGGAAAAAGCCAAGAAGATCCTGTCCGTAGCTGTCCACAATCACTACAAGCGCATCGAGGCGAAACCCGATCTTGATGGTGTGGAACTCCAGAAAAGCAACATCCTCCTCATTGGTCCGACCGGTTGCGGGAAGACGCTGCTGGCGCAGACCCTTGCCCGGATCCTTAACGTGCCTTTTGCCATCGCAGATGCCACCACCCTCACGGAGGCGGGATACGTCGGCGAAGACGTGGAAAATATCATTCTCGCACTTCTTCAGAGCGCGGATTACGATATCTCCCGCGCCTCGAAAGGTATTGTGTACATCGACGAGATCGACAAGATCTCCCGCAAGACCGAAAACCCCAGCATAACTCGGGACGTCTCGGGTGAGGGAGTTCAGCAGGCGCTCTTGAAGATCATCGAAGGCACGATGGCGAACGTCCCGCCTAAGGGCGGACGCAAGCATCCGCAGCAGGAATTCCTTCAAGTGGACACTACCAACATCCTGTTCATCTGCGGAGGCGCGTTCGTCGGGTTGGACAAGATCATCCACCAGCGTCTCAATATGAAGTCCATGGGGTTCAACGCCCGCATCGGCGGCCGTGAATCCGAAAGCGCCGAGAACGTGCTCGAGCAAGTCCAACCGGAGGACTTGATCCATTATGGCCTCATTCCGGAATTCGTGGGCAGACTGCCTGTTGCAGCGACACTTCATGAGCTTGACAAGGACGCATTGGTGCGCATTCTTCTCGAGCCTAAAAACGCTCTCGTGAAGCAGTACAAGAAGCTGTTCGGGTTCGAGAAGGTCAAGCTGAGATTCACCGACGAGTCGCTCCAAGCCGTGGCCAACCAAGCCCTCGCGCGCAAAACGGGCGCGAGAGGACTGCGGTCCATACTTGAGGCGGCGATGCTGGACATAATGTATCAGTTGCCCGAATTGGAGAATTTGCAGGAAGTTATCGTCAATGAGGATGTGATACGCCGCAATGCCCAATGTATACTGGTATTTGAGAAAGAAGCCGAATCCGCCTCCTAATCAGAGGAATTGCTCCATCTCTCCGGCGACATCACGCCTCAGGCATCTCCACAATTGAACATGCGAGAACCGGGATTCGCTCCGGTGGCCCATAGCAGTCCCGGTTCCCGATCAACTTCCATCCAGGGAATCCGACGATGTTCTTCGGAAAAAAAGATGACTCTGTACAGCAGACGACCCAGGTCCTTCCGCTGCTTCCCTTGCGGGACGTGGTGGTTTTCCCTCATATGGTTCTTCCGCTCTTTCTCGGCAGGGACCGCTCCATCAAAGCTCTCGAGGCTGCGATGCGCGCTGACCGCAAGATCTTTCTTGCGGCCCAGAAAAATGCTCAACTTACCAGCCCCGAGGAGTCCGATATATACGAGGTGGGCACGATTGGACGCATCGTCCAAATGCTCAAGCTGCCGGATAACACCATCAAGGTTTTTGCCGAAGGTATCACCCGCGGCGGCATCGTGTCGTTCACTGACACCAAGGACTATTTCAAAGTCGAAGTGATACCTCTCGCGGACGAGATCCGCGAGCGCGAAGTGGAGATGAAAGCCCACGTCCGCGGAATCAAGGACGTTTTCGAGAATTATGTCGCGTCCAACAAGAAGCTCTCCCAAGAGTTCGTCTCCTCGGTCCGCGGGCTGACCGACGCGTCGCGGCTGTCGGATACTATTGCCGGCCATATGAGTCTCAGCATCGAGGCAAAACAGGCGCTCCTGGAGATGCGGTCCCCGAGAGAGCGCATCGAGAAGCTCCTGGAATTCATGCAGGGCGAGATCGAGATCGCTGAGATCGACAAGAAGATTCGCGAGCGCGTCAAGAAGCAAATGGAGAAAACCCAGAAGGAATACTATCTGAACGAGCAGATGCGTGCGATACAGAAGGAGATGGGAGAGAAGGACGATTTCAAAAGTGAAATCGCCGACCTGGAGGTGCAGCTCGCGGCCAAGAATCTCCCAGCGCACGCAGAAGCCAAAGTTTCCAAAGAGATACGCAAGCTGAAGCTCATGTCGCCCATGTCTGCAGAAGCCACGGTGGTACGCAACTATATTGACTGGTTTCTCGTTCTGCCGTGGTCAACTGCCGATGAGACCGACATCGAAATCGAAGAGGCCCGGAAGATCCTGAACGAAGATCACTATGGCCTGAGAGAGGTGAAAGAGCGAATTATCGAATACCTTGCGGTCAAGAAGCTCGCCACCAACCCCAAAGGCCCGATCCTTTGTCTTGTAGGCCCTCCCGGCGTAGGCAAAACCTCGCTGGCCAAATCGGTGGCTCGTGCGACGAATCGGGAATTCGTGCGGATTTCCCTCGGCGGTGTGCGTGATGAGGCCGAGATCCGCGGCCATCGCCGCACATACATTGGCGCGCTTCCCGGAAAGATCATCCAGAGCATGAAAAAGGTCAGCTCCATTAATCCGGTCATGCTCTTGGATGAGGTGGACAAAATGAGCACCGACTTCCGCGGCGATCCGTCCGCGGCCCTCTTGGAAGTGCTCGATCCGGAACAAAATCACGCGTTCAACGATCATTACCTCGACGTAGACTACGACCTTTCCAAAGTGATGTTCATCACCACCGCCAACACCCTGCACGGCATTCCCGCGCCGCTGCAGGACCGCATGGAGATCATCCGCCTGGCGGGCTACACCGAGCCGGAGAAGCTCCACATTGCCGAAGATTTTCTCATTCCGAAGCAGTTGCAGGCAAACGGGCTCACCGCCGAGTCGGTGAAGCTCACCCGCAGGGCGATCGTCCGGATTATCCGCCGGTACACGAGAGAAGCAGGGGTGCGCAACCTGGAGCGGCAGATCTCGAAGATATTCCGCAAGGTCGCGGTGCAGGTGGTGTCGGGCAAAGCTGAAGGCGGAATCGAGGTCGATTCTCCTCAGCTGCGCAAGCATCTGGGCCTGCCGAAGTACCGCTACGGAGTAAAGGA
>JAIWNO010000146.1 GCA_020216785.1 Desulfomonile sp. | reverse complement strand
GCAGGAGGAAAAAATCGGTATTGCCACAGGTCTGGCATGGACCGAGTTCGGCGGCGAGCTTCTCATTGTCGAGGTCGCGACCATGCCCGGCGCGGGCAAGCTCATTGTTACGGGCAAGCTCGGCGAAGTAATGCAGGAGTCCGCCCAGGCAGCCATGAGCTACGTTCGTTCCAGAGCCCTGAGTTTGGGACTCAAGCCGGATTTCTACGACAAGACCGACTTCCATATCCATGTGCCGGAAGGCGCGACACCCAAGGATGGCCCGTCAGCGGGGATCACCATGACCACGGCGATCGTGTCGGCACTCACCCGAAAGCCGTTCCCGCGTGACTTGGCCATGACGGGCGAAATCACGTTGCGCGGGCGGGTGCTGCCGATCGGCGGCCTCAAGGAAAAACTGCTCGCAGCCAAGCGCGGTCTGATCTCGCGAGTTGTAATACCTCGAGAGAACGAGAAAGACCTGATGGAAATCCCGCGGTCGATCAGGAAAGGGATCGAGATCACCCCGGTCGAGCATATGGATGAGGTGTTGAAGATCGTCTTCGGTGATGTTGAGCCCGCGGTGTACCACGAAGGAAGTGTTCAGGTGGAATCGTCGTTCCACCTCAATCAGTGAGCCGGATTGTTCCGGAAGATGACTGCATGGGGAACCGCGGCGCCCTGCGGTGAGAAATTTTTTCCCACCGAAGGCGAAGATTTCTGTCGAGTGAACCTTTCAGTTGACGAATCCGTGCTGATTCTGGCATGATGGATTAAGTGGAGAGTTCCAGATGATTAAGTTTTTTTGGGAGCGCGCGGGAACCTTCCGTATTTTGGGTAATCAAAGATATTAGTTATCTCAGATCACGGGGTGCAGTATGCTGAAGATGGAAGGCGCCAGAGTCCGCATGACTCCGGAGAATGTTCACGAGATGCTCAAAGACGGGCTGTCTTTCAAAGAAATCGCTGCCCGCTGCGAGGTGTTTGAGGATGCTATCGATGCGTCCCTCGTGAGGTGGCTCAACCAAGGGCGCTGGCCTGTCGAAGAGGACGCGATCGGTCAGGCTTCATAACCCTCGAGTTTTCCCCTGTTCAGCCGATTTCACTCACTGTGATCGGTGCGGCGGCTAAACGAAAGCCGGTCCCTCAAACAGAGGGACCGGCTTTTTGCTGGCCGCGCCGCCCGTTTTCGCCTTGCTTTTCGTTGGGAGCAATAGTAGATGACTTCCGAGTCCGGTGCCGTGCCTGCATCTCCAGCGGGAGGTTCCGATCGTGCGTTTCGTTTGGTGTGCCTTTCGGCGATTGAGCTGGGTTGTTTTTCTCGTGGCGGCGGTGACCGCAGTTGCGGCAGCGGAGTCATTTCGCCTAAGCCCGCATGTTGCCTCCATTTTCGGCATGGAAACCGGCTATGTATGGCTCAACGGCGATCTCTTGGTCCCCGCGGGGGGCCGGCCCGGGTCCGGGACCCGCATCGACGCTTCCGGCGATCTTGCGGCGGATGAGTCGGAATCAACCTCCATCCTGCTCGAATCAGCCGTGCTCCAACGGCACCTCTTCAACGCGGAATTGATCTATTTTGCGCCGACGGGCAGGAAACTCCTCCACCGGACGATCCGCTTTCAAAACAGGACATACACCGAAGGGACGACAATCCAGGCGAAGCTTGACTTCACGTGGCTGCGCGGAGGTTACGGATTCAAGCTGCTGGACTTCACATCATGGTGGCTCGCGCCTCGACTCGGGGTTCACCACATCCGCCATGGCATCACCATCAACGGTGAGACCAAGGAAGAAGGCCTCATCGCCAACACGCGGCAGCTCGACGGTACGTATCCCACAATAGGGTTTGAATCCCGGTATCTCCTGCCGTACGGCGCGGACGCCTACATCGAGGCGGAAGGCACCCATCTGATCACCCGCGGATATCTGTTATCCGGGCGTCTCGGCGCGCATTGGGAAGTGCGCACCGATATTGTGCTTACCCTCGGCTTGTCCGGCCGCATCGTCCACTACATTGAGGACAACCAGCCGCTCAATAACGAATGGTTCTACGTGATAGGCGGCGTCTCCACGGGCCTGACCGTCACCTTTTGATATCAACTCCTATGGCGAGAATCGCCACGCCGAACTATGAAGAAGCTGTAAAGAATACCGGCAAGGTGCCGGGGCTACCGGTGTTTTCATAGGATGCGCGTTCGAGCAAGTACGATGCTTCCTGCCGGGGCCGGCTGCTCTCCGGAGCGGATGTTTCCGCTTGCGGCACGTAGCGAAGGAGACTGCCGGCTCGAAAGCGGATGGTATTACTGTTTTAACGGGCCTAGGCTCCTTTCCCGTCGCATATTGGCCTGCCGAAGCATTGACGCAGTGCCGCAGTTGTTTTAAATTAAAAATATTAAATGCTGAACACAATCCTGAAAGGCCCATGAAAGAAATGTATGAAATCGTGTGGCACGGCCGCGGAGGCCAAGGAGCCGTCACTGCGGCCAAGATACTCACTGAAGCCGCTTATTATCAGGGTTTCAAAGGAGTGAGCGCCAAGCCGAATTACTTCTCGGAGCGTCGCGGCGCGCCGGTCAGCGTCCACACCAGGATCGCAGCGGAGCCCATCCGAACGTTTTCCAATGTGCTGCTGCCCGACATCGCCGTGGTTCTCGACGACAATCTCCTCCAAATGGTCAACGTAACCGCGAACCTGAAAGAGGGCGGCCTGCTTGTGATCAACAGCGCGCGGTCGGCCCAGGAGCTTGGCCTTGAAGGACCCTTCACCATCGCGATCTCGGACGCGTTCCATTGTTCGGAGGCTGCGGGCCTGATCGTAGAAGGAAACGTTCTCATTTCCACATCGATCCTTGGGCCGTTCGCCGCGGCGACCGACCTGGTGAGCCTGGACAACATCCGTCGGGCCGTGGCCGAAAAGTTTGGTGGAAAGGCCCTCGAACGGAATCTCCGAGCCCTCGAGTTGGCTTACAACAGCACGAGCATTTACCGGTACGAGCTTCCCGCCGTTTCCGCGCAAGCCTGATACCGATGAGCTTTCTTGCAGACCACAATCATGCGCAATGCTTGTCGCGGCGCATGGTGGGGCAGGCGTCCCGCTTGCCCAGGAATGACAGGCAATCCCGCGGAACGCGAGGTTTATCGTAAGGGCGGATGACCGTCTGCCCACAAGAATGCCTCGGCGCTTGGCGTGCTCCTACAGCGAGGTTTGGATGGCTGACAAGATCAGAGAAACCGTAATGGCAATATCGCGACCCGCTCCCGGCGAGGCAGGTCGGACGGGCGACTGGCGGTCGTATACGCCGGTGATCGATCACGAGAAATGCACGGGCAAGGACTCCTGCCTCTACTGCTGGCTTTACTGCCCCGACGGGGTAATTTCACGGGAGTTTCCGCTTGAAATTGACCTGGAATACTGCAAGGGCTGCGGCGTGTGTGCTGAGGAATGCCCTCGTAAAGCCATTACCATGGTGGAATGAGAGAAAAGGATAGCAAATGGCCGACGTACGGATCATCACTGCCAATGAAGCGGCCGCCCTGGCAGCCAAACTGTGCAAGGTCCAGGTGGTCGCAGCGTATCCCATAACCCCGCAGACTCCCGTTACCGAGGACCTTGCCGCGATGATCGAGAGCGGCGAGCTTAAGTCGGAATATCTTACCGTCGAGAGCGAGCATTCCGCGATGGCGTCGGTTGTCGCTGCCTCGCAGGTTGGTGCCCGCGTCTTCACCGCGACGAGCGCCAACGGGCTGCTCTACATGCACGAAATGCTCCACTGGGCTGCGGGCAGCCGTGTGCCGGTCGTCACCGCGTGCGTGAACCGCGGTGTCGGCGCTCCCTGGACCATCCTCAATGACCAGCAGGACTCGATAGCGCAGCGGGACACAGGCTGGATACAGCTCTATTGCCGCAACAGCCAGGAAGTGCTCGATACCATTATCCAGGCGTATCGAATCGCGGAACAGGTCTTGATCCCGGTGATGGTCTGTTATGACGGCTTCATCCTGTCTCACACGAGCTATCCTGTGGAGGTCCCTCCCCAGGACGACGTGGACCGCTACCTGCCGCCGCTCGACGGCAACCTTGGGATTATCGGCGGCGGATACATGAATGTGAACCCGCTGATCCTCAGCGAACCGCGCCTCGACCCAAACAGCGACCTGAGACCCGGCTACATGGACATTCGGTACCGGCTGCATGAAGACCTTCGTAAGGCGCTCGATGCTATCGGGCAGGCGGACAAGGAGTTTGAAGCGATCTTCGGCAGGGGGTGGGGCGGACTCATTTGGGAATACGGAATGGTCGACGCTGAGCACGTGCTCGTGAGCATGGGATCGCTCGCTTCCGAGTGCACTCTCGCCGCGGATGAGCTCCGCAGTCAGGGCTTAAGGGCTGGAGTCATCGCTGTGCGTGCCTACCGGCCGTTCCCCGACGCTGCCCTGAGCCGGGCGCTCCGGAAGGCGAAGACCGTCACCGTATTCGAGAAGGACGTGAGCTACGGGTACTTGGGCGCATTGGCGACGGACCTGAGGTCCGCGCTCTTCGACGCCGGGCTCACTCCGAAAGTTTGTTCTTTCGTCGCCGGTCTCGGCGGGCGGGACGTGCGGCCCGAACAACTGACCCGGACAGCCGCGGACGCGATACTCAAACAGCCGGCTTTGGGCTGGATCGACCTGAAAGGCATCGCCTGAGAGGCTTAGGACAAGGACCATGGCAACACGAGCAGCACGAGATCTCCCCACTGAAGAGTTCATCCTTCCCGGTTCCCGGTCATGTGCGGCCTGCGGGCTGATGCTGACCTATCGCCACGCGCTCAAGGCGCTCGACCCCGGTAAGACGCTCGTCGCAGTGCCTGCAAGCTGCATGACGGTGCTCCACGGCGTGTACCCGATTACTCCGGTCAAGGTCACCTGCATCAATACCCCTTTCGCGGCGACTGCCGCGTCCGCGTCGGGACTGGTGGCCGGGCTCAAGGCCATCAAGCGTGAGGATTACACAGTTGTGGCTTTCGCGGGCGACGGCGGCACGTACGACATCGGTATTCAGGCGCTCTCGGGCGCTCTGGAGCGGGGCACGAACTTCATGTACGTCTGTTACGACAACGAGGGGTACATGAACACCGGCACCCAGCGGTCGAGCGCCAGCCCTGCCGCGGCCGTGACTTCGACAACGCCGATCCTTGCCAAGGCACAGCACAAAAAGGACATGATCCGCATCGTGGAGGCCCACCGCATCCCGTACATCGCCACCGCATCGCCGTCGTTTCCATTGGACCTCTTTGACAAGGTGAAGACTGCCAAAGACATCCGCGGATCGCGCTACCTGGAGGTCTTGGCGCCATGCCCGCCCGGCTGGGGCTTCCCGAACAAAGACCTGATCAAGATGGGGAAACTGACCGTCGAGTGCGGCATTCACGTGCTGTATGAGATACGGGAAGGCCGGCTCCGGTTGACATCCCGATCTCTGGTGCTTGCGGAGAAGGGTCGAAAGAAGACCATCGCGGACTACGTCAAAGGCCAAACCCGGTTCAAGAAAATCTCCAAGGACCAGATCGACGCTCTCCAGCAATGGACCGATCAGCGCTGGGAGGAATTCCTGCAGCGCCACAATCGCGGGTAGGGGGAGATCGGCGCCTGGAGCCGAGCCTCCGGCATGAACGGCCGAAATAGCGCATAGGCACTGAATTAGAAGGACGAACGGTGAGGAAAACCACCCTGTTAGTCCTGACGATTTTCGTGTTATCCGTGTGGGGGACCGGGTACGCCGCGGACTTCAGGAAGGCGTCGCTTCTGCCGCAATGGGTGCCGCAGGCCCAGTTTGCGGGATATATGGTCGCGCTCCGTAAGGGATTCTATCGGGACGCGGGCATTGACCTCACCCTCCTGAGAGGCGGCCCTGAAAACCCGCCGTTCAAGAAACTCGCGGGCGGCGAGGCAACCTTCTGCACGGGGTGGCTTTCCAACGGAATCCAGGAGAGGGCATCAGGAACGCCCGTCGTCAATATTGCCCAGATTATCCGCCGGTCCGCTCTCATGCTCGTTGCGCGAAAGAGCAGCGGCATTCTCCAGCCGCAGGACCTGAATAGCAAGAAGGTGGGATTGTGGGCAGAGCACTTCTACCTTGCGCCTGCAGTGTTCTTCAAAAAATTCGATCTCACGGTGCAGATCATCCCCAATCACACTTCAGTGTTTCTCTTCCTCCGGGGCGGAGTCGATGCCACTGCGGCCATGTGGTACAACGAATATCACACCATCCTCAACAGCGGCCTCGATCAAGACGAGCTGACCGTCTTTTTTTTGAAGGATTACGGAATCAAATTTCCCGAGGACGGACTGTACTGCCTCGAACAAACATTCAAGGAAGATCCGGAGTTCTGCCGGCGCTTCGTGGACGCGTCGCTGCGCGGCTGGCTCTACGCGGTTGAGCACGAAGAGGAAGCGCTCGACATAGTCATGAAATGCGCCGAAGACGCTCACACCGGCACCAATCGGGCCCACCAGAGATGGATGCTGCGACGGATGCGCGACCTGATCACGCCCGAAGGAGGTCCCTCGTCGTTGGGCAAGCTGGACCCCGCGGCGTACGACGCAGTCGGCAAGATGCTCGTGGATTTTTCGTACATTGATCGCGTACCGAAATTCGAAGATTTCTCGCGAGGTGCCCGGTGAAAGAGTGGCTGTACAACAGTATCGCCGCCAAAATGACGCTCCTGGTCCTGGGCGGCAGCTTCTTCGTTCTTTCCGCGGTGCTGAGCTACAGTTATTACTACTCCCGAGGCATCATTCTCGCCGAAACCGAACTGGCCGCAAAGAATTTAACGCTGTCAGTGGCGGGCCGGATAGAGCAGGAGTTCCGCGCTCTGGAGAAACTCCCGAAGGGAGTGGCTCAATACCTGGAGTGCAATCCCGGAGACAAGAGCACGCTTACGAAGTTCGTACAGCGGGTGGTGAGCGATAATGGAGAGATATTTGGCAGCGCGGTGGCGTTCGAGCCGGACGCATTTGAAAAGGGCATCAAGGCGTACTGTCCCTATTATTTCAAGGGCCCGAAGGGGCTACGGTTCGAGCAGCTCACCAACCCGTCGTACAACTACTTCTGCAAAGACTGGTACCACATCCCCAAAGTCTTGAAGGCGCCGGGCTGGAGCGAGCCATACTTTGACGAGGGCGGCGCGGACATCATCATGTGCACCTATTCCGTGCCGTTTTTCGAGATGACCGAACGCCGCGATCAAGTCCGAGGAGTCGTCACCGCGGACATATCGTTGGAATGGTTGACAAAGCTCCTTTCATCACTCGATGTGACGCACGGAGGGTTTTGTTTCATCATTTCCGATACAGGGATCTTCGTCACGAATCCGCGCCCGGAGCTCATTATGCGGGAGTCCATGTTCAGCCTCGCTGAGGAGCGCAATGATCCGCAGCTTCGCACGGTGGGCAAGGCAATGCTGCGAAACGATTCCGGCTTCGTCGAGATCGGCCCAAGCCTCACCGGAAGGAACGCCTTCCTCGCATACGCGCGCATTCCTTCACCGGGCTGGTCGCTCGCGGCAGTGTTTCCGAGGGACGAGATCTTCGCGGAAGTGCAGCGGCTGTACGTGGCGACGATCCTGCTCGCGGTTGTGGGTGTGGCGATGCTGCTGGGAGTGAGCATCCTCGTGGCCCGATCGATGGCACAACCGTTGCGGGCAATGGTGGTCGCTGCCGGCAGAGTGGCCCAAGGAGAACTTGAGATAGACCTATCCCATATCCGAAGCAGAGACGAGATCGGCCGGCTTGCCGCCGCTTTCACCAGCATGACAGCGGGCCTTAAGGAACGAGACCGGATTCGCGACACTTTCGGCCGGTATCTCACCAAAGAAGTGGTCAATAAGCTCCTTGAATCGAAAGACGGCCTGAAACTCGGCGGTGAGGGCCGCGAGATCACGATGATCATGTCCGACCTGCGCGGGTTCACCGCGCTCACGTCCAACATGACACCGGAAGAGGTCATTTCCTTTCTCAACCGGTACCTTGGCAAGATGGTGGAAATCCTCGTGGAATACCACGGCATTGTGGACGAGATCATCGGCGACGGCATTCTGGCTTTTTTTGGCGCACCGGAACCTCTGGAGGACCACCCGGCCCGCGGCGTAGCCTGCGCGCTCAAGATGCAGGCCGGCATGGAAGAGATAAACGCTCTTCATGAAGCCGAAGGCCTGCCGCGTCTCGAAATGAGCGTCGCGGTCAACACGGGTCACGTCGTGGTCGGAAATATCGGGTCCGAAAAGCGTGCCAAGTACGGCGCGGTGGGCTCGGAAGTCAACTTTACCGGCCGCATGGAGTCCTTCGCTGTGGGCGGGCAGGTGCTTGTGAGCGCGAGAACATACGAGCGGCTGAAAGACATCCTGGATGTACGAAATGTGCTCCATGTGGAAATGAAGGGTGTTTCCGGCAAAGTCGCACTCTACGACGTGCGCGGCATCCGCGGCCCGTACAACGTCGCCGTTCCGGACCGGAGCGACTCACTCGTGCCGCTGAAAGAGAAAATCCCCGTCGCGATCCATCGGGTTGACAAAAAGATCGTTACAGGCGCTCAAAAGATTGCGTGGTTTGTCGAAGCGTCGTCAGTTTCGGGAAAGCTCGCGGTTCCCGAAGAACTGCGGCGTTGGGAAGACCTCAGGATCGTCCTGCTGGACGCGGAGCAGCATCCAACCGGAGGCGAGCTGTACGCCAAGGTGGTCTCGGTTGAAGCCACGGCGGAAGGGAGCCTCGCTACGGTTCGGTTCACATCGGTGTCCACGGCCGCCGCCAAAGCGCTCAAAGAAGCAATGGATTTGGGAAGCCGGCGCGGGCGGCCCTAAAACCTTTTCGTCAGATGTCACATCGTGATATTTGATGGAGTATCATCTTTGTGAGGTGTGGATCGAGCGGGTGGCAGAGGGGTTGTTAATCTGGTGCAGCATGAAGAATCTTGACTATTACATGCCCCACACAAGGATTTCTGTGTAAAGCCCCTCGGATGGGGTTAACATGTGATATAGTGAACGGCATAAACACACGCGCCAAAGAACGCGATAAACGGGCAGATAAGTGTTATGAGACATCCCACTGATTTCTTCGGGGAAGTGTTGGGATGCCGCGACCTGGACTGAGGCTGAGCAAGACTCAGATGGAGGAATTGGATCAAGAATATCAGGTGGCCAGAGGCCGCAAGGACTTCGACTTGACGCAGCGCATTCAGGGGTTGCTGCTGGTGAATCAGGGGCTGGCAGAACGTTGGGCGGCCCAGATTCTCGGAGTCGGCCGGAGAAATTTGCAGGACTGGATTTTCCGGTACAGACGGGGCGGGCCGGGAGCACTCGTAAAGGGACCGTACCCGGGACGGAAGCCGAAATTGACGGAAGCGCAGCGTGCACAGCTTGATCACATCATAGAGCAAGGGCCGGAGAGCGTGGGCGTGGACACGGGTGTTTGGACGGCCCCCCTTGTCGCTGGGTTGGTCAAGAAGCTGTTTGGGATGCGCTACCACCCCGACCATATGCGGCGCATTCTTCGGCGACTCCGGTTTAGTGTTCAGTTGCCCACACGAGAGCTTTCCCGGGCAGATCCAGAGGAACAGGCCAAGTGGCTTGACCATGAACTGCAAGAAATAAAAAAAGTTGACAGGAGTGTGGGGTGCTCATCTACCAGGACGAAGCCTCATTCGGCCAAGCCGGATCGCTGCATCGAACATGGGCCGGAAAGGGTAGGGGCACCCAGGTCAAGAGCTTTCCTGGTCGCAAAGGCGCAAAAGTCATGGGGCGGTACGGGTTGGCGAAAAGCCGGGCCGGCATTTCCGATTCGTCGAGAGATACAACACCGACACCTTTGTTCTGTTCATCGAGCAATTGCTCCGTTCCTACAAAGGGACAAAGATTCACCTGGTGGTTGACAATGCACCGTGGCACAAGACGAAAGCTATCCGGAAGTGGTTGGAGGAAATCAAAGATCTCATCGAGGTCCATTTCCTTCCCAAGTATGCGCCGAAACTCAACGCTGCGGAGTA
>JAIWNO010000295.1 GCA_020216785.1 Desulfomonile sp. | reverse complement strand
CTTATTCGTTGCAGATCGGAACATACCAAAATCACGAGGCTTCATGAAGCCCTACGTTGTCACTGCGGATGATTTCTTCGTATCAAACGCAAGATCCAGGATTACAGCTTCGCGCCGCTGAGATTGGCGCCCGCCAGGATGGCCTCAGTGAGGTCCGCTCCGGTCAAGTCCGCGTCGGTGAGATCCGCGCCGGTCAGGTCCGCGGCAGCAAGCGTAGCGCCTGAAAGATCCGCTGCGACGAGGCAGGCCTTCCTCAGATTGGCCACGGTCAAAACTGCTCGTGTGAGCTTGGCCATAACCAGCTTTGCTTCTTCAAGGTTGGCCCAGAACAGGTCAGCGTCAGAAAGGTCGGCCACGGTCAAATTGCAGCGTGAGAGGTTCGCTTCTGATAAGTCCGCCCCGCTCAGCATTGCGCCGACAAGCGACGCGCCGAGCAAATTTGCGTTGATGAGTTTTGCATCCTGGAGGTGACTGAGCGTCAGGTCGGAGCCCGTCAGGTTGGCCTCGCTCAGACGCGCTCCGTCGAGCACCGCTGCCACCATCGAAGCGCTTGTTAAAACGCTTTTGCTCAGGTTTGCATCGGTAAGTTCCGCCCGAGTGAGATTCGCCGCTGCAAGGTTTGCTGCGGCAAGGTTGACCCGCGCCAAGTTTGCGCCCGCGAGCATGGCTGCCGGGAGGTCCGCGGCTGTCAGGTCGAGCCTGTTCAGCGGTGTGCCGCGTATGAGAGCGGCCGCCGACGGAGCCTCACCGCTGAGGATTAAGGCCCGCGAGAACCTGTTCCGAATTTCGATCATGCCTCAAACAGAATAAAAAAACCCGGCACGAAGCCGGGTTCGTTATTCGTATCAAGTCGAACTTGTCACGGGCAAGCGGGCTTGATGGGAACCATCTTCTGGGTAACTTGGATGGGCTTTGATACCGTACCGGGAACCATCGTCTTAACCATGACCTTGCCGCACTGTTCCATGCTGCTCCACTCAACGGCCCACTTCACCTTATCCACACAGGGCGGGCAGCCAATCGGGGACACGCCTTTAGCCTTGCCGGCGCACAGCATGCGGAGCACGTCTTTCTCAACCATCTTCGGAACCTGGGTCGGGAAGTCATACATAGCAAAGGGCGGTCCAGGAACGAATACCTGCTGCGGGGGGCACGGAACGGTCACACACTTGCCCGGCTTGGGTTTGGTCGGCGCGGGCAACACTGCAGGCTGAGGCTTAACGGGCTTGTACTTTACACCGTACTCACATTTCGCAGGGGCCGGGCAGGCAGGCGCGGGTGCTCCGGCAAGAGCCACAGCCGCGAAGGCAACCAAGGCCACCAACACAGTTACCATAACCAACGACTTCTTCATCCTAAACCCTCCTTAATTGAAGCATATGCCAAAACACATGTTGTCTTTACAACTGAATCGGCTTCACCGTAGCACACCTTTTCCAGTGCTGTCAAGAAAAATCCTGGAATAAGCTGTTTGGAACCCGGCGGCTTCGGCGTCGCCCCTTTCGCCACTCCGATCCTCTGCGGAGCCTTTCCTAGCGACCGTTTCTCCAGTAACGCTTACTTCATAGACCGCTTCCAGCTGAATTGCAAGGAAAATTTGTAGGGCTCCCCAAAAATCATGGCGCTTGTGTGTTCTTTCTCCCGGCAGTCGACTCAAGTGCCGCCGGAAGCGACCTCGGTTCAGACCTCCAGAACAAGCGTCTGAACCACCGGCCTGCGCCCAAGGCTTCGATTCACGTGTCTGCGCGCGGCAAGCCGAATACGTTCCCTCGCTTCTTCCCAATCATCCGGTGTTCGAGGATCGAGTTCGATAAGCACCTCCTCCACCGCCTTGCGCGTCCCATCGATCAGCTCCGGCTCCGTATCCTGGTACGTCACCCCGCGGGAAAACACCTCCGGTCCGGCGATAATCTCTCCCGTTTCCTTCCCTATCACTATTGCGACCGTCACCATTCCCACTTCAGAAAGGACCCGCCGGTCTCGGAGCACTTCATGGCCTACATCGCCCACGCCCTTGCCGTCTACAAATACTCGTTTCAGAGGGAGTCGCTCCAGAAGCGTCGCCTTTTCCCACGACAACTCGACCAGGTCTCCGTCCTCCAGGATAAGAACTCGATCCTCAGCTATTCCTTCTTCCTTGGCAAGGCGCGCATGGCGAAGCAAATGCCGATACTCGCCGTGCGCCGGAATGAAGTAGCGCGGCTGCACGAGCCGTACCAGAGCCCGCAACTCGTCGCGCTGCGCGTGCCCCGAAACATGGACATGCGAGATCCCCTCGTACTCCACATCCGCGCCGCGGCGGCAAAATTCGTTAATAATCGTGTTGATGGCCTTTTCATTGCCCGGAATGAACCGGGACGACAGCACGAGCTGGTCGCCTGGTTTGACCTTCAGGTACTTGTGCCGGTCAAAGGCCATGAGCGACAAAGTCGAGAGAGGCTCGCCCTGGGACCCCGTCGAAAGGATCGTCACCCTCTCGTCCGGGAGCGTGTCCAGCTCTCTCATATCGACCAGAATGCCGCGCGGAATGCGCAGATAGCCTCTTTCGGCGGCTATCGCGGCATTGGACTCCATCGAACGGCCAACCAAGACAACTTGTCGGCCGAATTCCTCAGACAGCTCGAATATCTGCTGCATCCGATGAATGTTCGAGGCAAAAGTAGCCACCAGGATGCGTCCCTTGGCCCGGCGGAATATCCTTTCCAATTCGGGACGGATCGACCTCTCGGACCCGGTCGTACCTTCGCGCTCTACATTGGTGCTGTCTGACAGAAGCGCCAGAACGCCTTGCCGCGCGTAGGCGGAGATCGTTTCCACATCGCAATATCGACCGTCAATCGGTTCGGGGTCGAATTTGAAGTCCCCCGAGTGGATCACCACCCCCCCAGGAGTGGTCACCGCCAGCCCCACACCGTCCGGCACAGAATGGCACACGGCAAAAAAGTCTACACGGAACGGCCCCAGTTCGATTGGATTGCGAGGGAATATCACGCGCCGCTCCGTAGACTCCAAGAGATTGAATTCCTCCAACTTGTTTTCGACTAATCCCATGGTGAGGCTTGTCGCGTGCACAGGAGCCTGAATCTTTTCCAGTACGTAAGGTAGTGCGCCGATATGGTCCTCATGGCCGTGGGTGAGGACAATCCCTCGGATGTTCCAGCCGCGGCTCAAGAGCGCGTCGAGATCGGGGATGACGAGATCTACTCCGGGCATTGAGTCGTCAGGGAACAGCAGGCCTGCGTCCACGATGAACGCGTCTCCGCCCCACGCGAATGCCATCATGTTCATGCCGATTTCGCCGAGTCCCCCCAGAGGAAGTATCGTCAGTCGTGTCGGGTTTTCTTCGAGTATCGGGGGGGTTGCCAATGGGGCCATACACCTTCTGTCCAGCTAAAATTGGATTGACGCTCTCGCACACGCGCAAAGCACCAAAGCATTTCCGCAGCCCTTCAACCTTTTCCGGCGCCGGCGGCAGTCCAAGTTGACTCTTGCAGACTTTGCGCGGTTGCGTCAAGGGCTGTCTCATCCCGCTCGATTCAAGCCGACGCGCTGGGCACGGCGCGCTTGAGCGCGGTGTCATGAAAAATTTTTTTGGGCGTATGACACGGGGGAGAGGGACGAGATCACGTAAATATTGCTATTAATTACAGAATGTTAAAAATAATTATCGGTAATTTGGCTACCAAATCATTAGCCGATCTTTCCACCTTGACAAAACTACGCTGTATTTCTAGGTTTGACGTACCCGGTTGGTATCGTCAGGTCGAAGGAGTCATGCTTCAGAGTGAAGTGAGCCCCTGTGGATTTTAGTCTGCAGGGGTTGACTTTTTCTACTCACAAAACCTATATTTCTTTCAAAGGACCGTCTTCCATTTGTATCATGACTCCCCCCCCTTGATACCTTACCGGAGACGGTCTTAATTTTTTCGGCCCCCCATACAACGAAGCCAAATGCGATCGCAACGCCTCCCAGACTGGATCAGAGTAAAACCGCCTGATGCCGCCGCGGTCTCAAGAATGCGCGGCCTCACCTACGCACAGGGTTTATCCACGGTTTGCGTGGAAGCGCGATGTCCCAATCGTGGAGAGTGCTACGACGCGGGCACGGCGACGTTTCTCATTCTTGGAGATCGCTGCACGCGAAATTGTACCTTTTGTGCGGTTCAGCATGGGGTACCCCAGCCGGTCCATCCTGACGAGCCTGTACTTGTGGCTGATGCAGTGGTAAGACTCGGATTGAGGCATGTCGTGGTCACGTCGGTAACACGTGACGATTTACCTGACGGAGGGGCTAAAGTCTTTGCCGCGACGATTCGGGCTTTGCGGAAACGATCTCCGTCCTCGGTCATAGAAGTATTGATTCCTGATTTTCAGGGTTCAAAAGAAGCGCTGGAGTGCGTCATAGATGCCGGGCCGGACGTGATCGGGCATAATCTGGAGACGGTGGCCCGCCTCTATCCTCGCGTGCGAAATGGCGCTTCATATGCGCGCTCGATAAGGCTCCTGCGATTCGTTGGGGAGACCGCGCCGAATATCCTATCCAAGTCGGGAATCATGGTCGGACTCGGCGAATCGAAAGCGGAACTCTCCAAACTCTTTGACGATCTCGTTGCAGCGCGGTGTCGTGTGCTGACAATCGGACAGTATCTCCAGCCGACGCGAGGACATCACCCCGTAGAGCGGTACCTACCACCCGAAGAATTCGCCGAACTGAGGCACATGGCTTTGAATGCCGGCATGATTGAGGTCGCGGCCGGCCCGCTTGTACGTAGCTCTTACAAGGCAGGAGAGATTTTCCTGCTGGTGGGCAGCCCAAGATCTCTCCTGCCCGCGGACGAAGACCGGAGCGATTCTGTCTGAACGGGAATCCGAGTCCCCCGCGTTATTCGCCGGCAGCGGCGATAGCGTCTTGGATTTTCATGCCCAATTCGGTTGCTAAATCCGAATCCGATTCTCTAAGGACAGCCGCAATTTCCCGCCATTCGTCCTCGTCTCCGGTTAGCGTCACCTCGATGATGTCGTCGTTGGTGTCGCTTACCGTCGCCTCAGTCAGTTCCATGCTGTTTCTCCTTTAGCCGTTTCATGGGGTGCCTGGAGGAGGAGCGCTCTCCTCCGCTGTCATGGATTCAACCGGGTGCCGGGGTGAGCCCGGTGCGATGCTGCCTTTCACCAGGGCGGACGAGGCCGCCACATTCCGTTTGCTGCGGAAAAATCCTAGTGGAAGGATTTCTCAAAGGCAACAGTCATTACGCGAGAAAATCGCCCGCTCCGTCGTTTTTATGAAACGGTTCGACCCCTACGTCAACGAAAATCCATCGACAGTCACGCCACCTCCACCAGCATACGCATTGGGTCTTCAAGCAACGCGACAATGTACGACATGAAACGCGCCGCGTCCGCACCGTCGAGCACTCGATGGTCGAACGAAACCGCCAAGGGCATGATCGTGCGGATCACGATTTCGTCATTGCGGACCACCGGCTGTTTGCGCGCACGCAACGAACAGAGGATAGCCACCTCGGGGTGGACAATGATTGGTGTGGCCCACCGGCCTCCGAGCGCACCCACGTTGGATATGGTAAAAGTGCCCCCGCGCATCTCGTCGAGCTCGATGCTGCGGTCGCGTGCCCTGCGGCTCAAATCCTGAAGCTCTCCCGCTATCTGGAGTATCGACTTCTTGTCCACATCACGGATCACCGGAACCATAAGTCCCGCCTCGGTGTCGGTGGCGAAACCGACGTTGAAGTACTCTTTGTAAACAAGCTCACCTGTGGTCTCATCCAAGGACGCATTGAATTGAGGAAACCTCCGGAGAGCCTCCGCGGCTGCCTTAATGAGAAATGACAAGACTGTGAGCTTCACCTTGCGCTCTTCGGCCAGGCCGCGCTCACGCTCCACGACTTGGAGCAATTCCGTTACGTCCGCCTCATCGAAATGTGTGACGTGCGGGATGGTTGACCATGCTCTCGCCATGACCTCCGCGGTACGCTTCCGCACGCCTTTTAGCAGTACGCGTTTCGTCGGCCCGTACTTCTCAAAATCGAAGCCCGCTGTCGCGGGAGGGACAACAGCGGCCGCTGTAGGTGCTCTTGGAGGTGGAGGCGCTTTCCTGACAGCGGCCTCGCGAACGTCTTCGTCAGTAACGCGGCCTCCTCTCCCGCTGCCGGTTACGGTGGCAATATCAATGCCCAACTCACGAGCAAGACGCCTCGTATGTGGCGTCGCCAACACTCGTTCCGCTGCAGCGGCTGGAGGAGTTTCCGGGGGCTTCTCCTCGGGCTTCAGAGGCTTGAGCGCCGGCAGAGGCCGGGCTTTTTCCTCTTCCGGCGGACGCGCCCTCTCTTCGCGACGCGGGACTGCTGGTCTCACAGCCGCCTCGGTTTCTACGACGAGGAGCGGATCTCCTACTCGAACCGTGTCACCGGGTTTGTGGGGAATTTCAACAACCACTCCGGAGAAAGGCGACGGAAGCTCAACCACTGCCTTGTCCGTTTCGACTCGGACCACGTTCTGATCGGCCTTGACGATATCTCCCACGTTCACGAGGTATTCCACTATTTCCGCTTCGGCGATTCCTTCTCCCACGTCGGGGAGTCTAAAGACTTCTCTCATGGGTACCGGTCCTCCTGGGGCGGGAATTAGAATTCCATTGTCTCGTGAATCGCGCGCACAACGCGATCCGGGTCGGGGTAGTTGTAATCTTCAAGTTTAGCGAGAGGCGGGAGAACATCGTACCCTGTGACTCGCTTGATCGGCGCAAGGAGCGACACTAGGCAGCGTTCCGCTACGAGTGCGGAAATTTCGGCCCCCACGCCGAAAGACCTGGGCGCCTCGTGCACGATTACCAGTCGGCCGGTTTTGGTGACAGATTTGATGATCGCCTCCAGGTCGAACGGCCACACTGTGCGCAAATCGATCACTTCCACGTCGACGCCCTCGTCGGCAACGTGTTGTGCGGCCTTCTCCGAGATTTGGACCATACCGCCGTACGCGACAATGGTAAGATCACGACCTTCCCGCACCAGCCGCGCTTGCCCGATCGGCACGCGATAGTCCTCTTCGGGAACTTCTTCTTTGAATAAGCGGTACAGCCGTTTCGGCTCGAGGTAAATCACTGTGTCCGGATCTTCGATCGCCGAGATGAGCAAGCCTTTCGCGTCCGAGGGTGTGGACGGGATCACGACCTTCAACCCTGGGATGTGGCAAAACAATGCCTCTGGAGCGTCAGAGTGATGCTCAAGAGCGCGTACGCCCGCGCCGTACGGAGCACGCACCACCAGAGGCACACCGAAATATCCGTAAGACCGCCGTCTGATGCGCGACGCGTGACTGTAAATGTGGTCGTATGCCTTGAACATGAAGCCTTCGAATTGGATTTCCGCTACAGGCCTCATACCATATATCGCCATGCCGACAGCGGTCCCCACAATACAACTCTCGGCCAGAGGTGTGTCGATGACTCGTTGGTCGCCGTACTTGTCGATGAGGTTCACCGTGGCCCTAAAAACACCGCCGTCAACACCCACGTCTTCACCCATGACCACAACGCGGTCGTCTTTCGCCATCATTACGTCGAGTGCAGAATTGATCGCCTCCACCATAGACATACGCGCCATGTGTCACCTCGCTGCCTCGCCCTGGTGTCGAGCGACTTCTTCCCTTTGTTCTTTCAGGTGCCAGGGCATGTCGTGGTACAGATGTTCGAAAATGTCCGTGGGCTTGGGATGGGGCTCGGCCTCGAAGTCTCGGACCGTCTGCTCGACTTCGGCAGATATCTCCTCGAGGAAGGCCGTCTCCTTTTTCTCGTCCCAGCCGAACTTTGCCGTCAGGTACTTTCGCAACCGATCAATGGGATCCTTCTCGCGCCAGGGAGCGAGCATCTCTTCCGTACGGTACCGGCTTGCGTCGTCGGCGGTTGTGTGGTCGTCCATTCGGTACGTGACCAGCTCGACGAGAGCGGGTTTGAACTCCGATCGGGCGATGTTGAGCCGATCCTTGATCGTAAGATAGACGGCAAACACGTCGTTACCGTCCACTCGAACCCCGTCGAATCCGTACGCGCACGCTTTCTCCGAAATTGTCTTTGTGGCGGTCTGCTTCTCGAAGGGCACCGAAATGGCCCAGTGGTTGTTTTGTATGGCAAAGACCACCGGCAGCTTGAACACACCGGCAAAGTTGAGGCTTTCATGGAAATCGCCCTGGGATGTGGAGCCGTCCCCCGAACTGCTGAGCACAGCGATCTTTTCGCCACGGATCTTGGCTCCCCATGCGATTCCCGCCGCGTGAGCCAGATGAGACCCCACCGTAATGCATATGGGGAGGTCACGCGATCCTTCCGGCGGCCGCAAGCCGCGTGAATCGCCCGCAAAATAGAGGTACAGATCTTTGGGCGACGTTCCCCGAGCTATCTGCGCGCCGGTCTCCCGAAACGACGGACAAAACCAGTCTGTGGGCTCCAAGGCAAGCCCCATACCAATGTTGGACGCCTCCTGTCCCCTCACGGATGCGAGCGTGCCCATGCGCCCTTGGCGCTGCAAACTAAGGGCTTTCGCGTTCCATTGGCGGGTGAATACCATGAGGCGATACATTTTGTGGATGAGATCCTCTGGGATGGCCTTTATCTTCTCCTCATCCACAGTGCCGTCCAGCTTCAATACGCTGATCATTTCACTCATGTGCCCCATCCTGATTGTCTCGTTGGGGTCCCGGCCTGCGAGACCAGGGCCCGGATTGTATTGATTACGGTCTCGGGCGCTGGTTCGAGCGTGCGGCCCAAGAGCGCTCCAAGGCTCCTCCGCATTGACCCAATTATCCATGCTCGTGACGGGGCTGTCCCGAGGACCTCCTCAACCGTGACGAGCGTAACCCCTTCCAGGCCGCACGGTCGAACGTAGCATGACGGTGTGTGGTCGCCGTCCAGGTTCAATGCGAAGCCGAATCCTGTTATCCAGTTGCTGATCCTTACCCCCATGGACACCACCTTGCGCCCGTTCCACCAGAGCCCCACGTGCGCGGCGCTGGCGCGACTCCGCGTCACTCGAACACCGAACTGGGCAAGCACACGGATGCACGATTCCTCAAGATTCGTCATGTATCGGGGAATATTGCGCTCTGAGGCACTCAGGGCGAGAACCGGATAGCAAACCACTTGCCCTGGCCAGTGATAAGTGATGCCGCCGCCGCGGGTCGATCGGGCAAACGCGATACCTTCGTCCTCAAGCCTTCGCACAGGTACAAGAAGATCCACCGGATGTTCGGTCTGGCGATCCCGGAGACCGACAGCTACTGTCTTTGGATGTGCGAGAAATAGGAGCAGGTCAGGGATGGCGCCTGCGGATCGCAGTTGCGCTGCTGCGTTCATGAAGCGCTCTGCGTCTTCGACGGATACGAGCCCGAGATCCGCGTAAAGACACGGCACTGCCCCAAGGCGCCGGTCAACGGGTATGGGCATGGGAAACCTCAATTCAATGCAAAAAATGGAAGTGCACTCGTCTTCACAATAACGGTTTATCAACGTCATGCGCAAATTGCGCGCACATCTTTATTAGAGCACGGCTCAGGGGCCGAATATTTCATTCACCGGCGTGTACGGATATCCAAGCGCATCGGCCACATTGTCGTAAGTTACAAGGCCTTTGTACACATTCACCCCTTTGGCCAGCGCCTCGTCGCAACGCACCGCGTTCGACAGCCCGAGTTCCGCGATCTTCAACGCATATGGAAGCGTTACATTGGTCAACGCGAACGTAGAGGTGCGCGCCACCACTCCAGGCATGTTGGGAACGCAGTAATGAATTACATCATCCACTACGTATGTAGGGTGTTTGTGACTGGTAGGTCGTGATGTTTCGACGCATCCACCCTGATCGATAGCCACGTCAACAATTACGGAGCCCGCCTTCATTGAGGCCACCATGTTCCGGTCCACCAGCCTTGGCGCACGAGCCCCCGTGATGAGCACCGAGCCGATTACCAAGTGCGACTGGGCCACCGACTCATAAATCGTATCATAATTAGACATGATCGTAGTGATTCGGCTGCCGAAAATGTCATCCATGTAGATGAGCCGGCGCTGGTTCACATCCAAGAGCCGCACCTCTGCGCCGAACCCTACTGCGATCTTCGTGGCGGCCTGGCCGACGGTCCCCGCGCCGATAATGGTGACACGACCTCTGCTCACCCCCGGGACGCCGCTCAGGAGCACTCCCCGTCCACCCTGGGTCTTTTCAAGGAAGTGCGCGCCGATCTGCACGGCCATTCTGCCGGCTACTTCGCTCATGGGGGTGAGAAGAGGGAGTGAACCGTCGGCGAGTTGAATCGTCTCGTACGCTACACCGATAATTTTGCGATCCAGAAGGGCTTTGGTCAATTCCGCGGCAGGAGCCAGGTGGAGGTATGCATACAGAACTTGGCCTTCCCGGAGAAGTTCGTACTCCTCCGGCTGGGGCTCTTTGACCTTCATGATCAATTCCGCGCGGCCGTAAACTTCCTCGGGGACGTCCACAATCATCGCTCCGGCGCGCTCGTATTCCTCGTCGGAAATGCGGCTCCCTTCGCCGGCCCCTCGTTCAATAAGAACAATGTGGCCCGCGTCGCGGAGAATCCGCACACCCGCGGGAGCGATCCCCACCCGGTATTCCTCTTCTTTGATCTCTTTCGGCACTCCGATAATCATTCCGGTCTCCTGGCCCCCTGGACCTTTCGCCATCGGCACGGCATCATGTCAGTACTCACAATCAGCAAGAACTCGGCAGCTTGTCAAGTCATCATAGTGCGCAGCGGCGCAGGCGCGCGGCAAAAAAACCATCCAGAGCAAAATCCCTGGGAGAAGGAAAAGTGTTGAAATAGCCTTTAGGACGGATGAATTCTCGAGACGGCACCTCCGCCGGGGCGATAGGCTCGAGCAAAAAGCCCGGCTGCTCGTCCAGGAATTGTTGGATAACGCCGGTGGTTTCTTCCGAGGACACGGTACAAACCGAATAAACCAACGTGCCGCCGACCCTCACCGTCTGTGAGACTGCGCGGAGCATCCGGGACTGGAATTCCGCGAATCGCGCGGAATCGCCGGGCTTGGTTCGATAGCGCGCCTCGGGATTGTGCCGCAAGACACCCAAGTTCGTACAAGGCGGATCTAACAGAACGCGATCGAAGGAACCGAGCGACCGCATGAATTCAGGATCTGATACATCGCCAGCGATCACGCGGACAGTCGTGACGCCGAGACGAAAAAGATTTGCTTCAAGGTCGCGCACTCGTTCGGGGTCGAATTCCACAGCAATGATGGATGCCTCTCCGGCTGCGTGCGCGGCCAAGTGCGAGGTCTTGCCTCCCGGTGCCGCGCACGCGTCAAGCACGCGATCGCCGGGTTGCACCCGGACCAGCGGTGCAATTATTTGCGCAGCGGCGTCCTGCACTACGAAGAGCCCTTCCTCGAAGCCGGGAAGCAGATGGACGGGACCGCGACCGACGGTGATCTTCAGCGCGTACGGCAGACCCGAAACCGGTTCACACTTCACTCCGTGAGAGCGCCACAAGGCTGCAAGCTGTTCGGGCGTGGTCTTCAGCACGTTAACTCTCACTACGATCGGGACGCGGGTGTTGTTTTGCCGAAGTACGCGTTCGGTGTGGGCGGGCCCCAGTTCGAGGAACCATTGCCTTACGAGCCATGTAGGGTGAGAATAATAAGCCGCGAGCGAGCCGGCGTCCTGTTTCGGCAAAGGGTCGACACGTTCCCGCTCTCGCAGCGCTCTTCGCAGCACGGCGTTGACGAAGCCGACGGTCGGCTTGCCGAATCGGCTCTGCGCGAGCTTCGCTGCTTCATCCACCGCTGCGTGGTCCGGGACCCGGTCGAGCAGGAACAGCTGATACAGTCCAATGCGCAGAATCTGCCTTACAGAGGGCTTTATATGCGACAGAGGATGATCGGAGCAGCGCCTGATGATGCCATCCAGGCGGGCCTGCCACCTCAACACACCATAGACAAGCTCTGCAATGAGGCCGCGATCTTCGGGGCTCAACAACCGGCTGTTTTCGAGGCGCTCAGAGAGGGCGTATTCCGCGAACCGGCCTCTCCGAACATCCTCCAGGATGTCCAGGACCAGTTCGCGGGCAGAGGAAGTCTTTGGGTGGACTTTCAAGCGCACATGCCGGTCGTGCTACGCGCGGCGATAGCCCGCCATTTCCCGGAGCCGAGCGACTCTCTCCTCGATCGGGGGGTGCGTCGAGAAGAGGTTGCTGAGAAAGCTTCCGGAAAACGGGTTCACGATGAACATGTGTGCGGTGGTCTGATCACCGCCCTGCATTGGAACAGCAGCCACCCCCGACTGCAGCCGGTTGAGCGCACCGGCCAACCAGAGCGGATTACCACAGAATTCTGCTCCGGACTGGTCCGCCAGGTACTCACGTGATCGGGAAATGGCCATCTGGATGATCATCGCTGCTATGGGAGCCAAGATCGCCATGAGCAGCATGGTTACAATGGACGGGCCTTCGTCTTCGTCGGACGAACCTCTGAAGAACATCCCGAAATGCGCCAGGTAGGTGATCGCGGTTCCTATCGTCGCAGCCACCGATTGAATAAGGATGTCCCGGTTCTTGATGTGGCCGAGTTCATGGCCGATCACTCCGGCAAGCTCTTCCCACGAAAGGAGCCGGAGTATCCCCTCCGTGACCGCGACCACTGCATGGTCGGGATTTCGCCCGGTAGCAAACGCATTAGGCGATTCGTCGGGAATGATATACACACGCGGCATAGGCAACCCCGCATTGTGGGCGAGCTGTCTGACAAGACCGAACAGATCGGGAGCTTCCTGCTCGGTCACCTCCTGAGCGTGGTACATGCTCAACACGATCTTATCGCTGAACCAATAGCTACCAAAATTCATCACCAGAGCGATGAAGAACGCGATCGTCGCGCCCTTCTGTCCGCCGATGATCCCGCCCAGCACCACGAGGAGCGCGGCAAGGCCGGTGAGCAGAATGAGCGTTTTCAATTGATTCATGGTGCCACTCCCTGTTCGTTTTGATGTTCGCTACGGCAAAAAGACGATTCGCTATATCCCTGGCCTGAAATAAGTCTTGTCTCCATACTGCTTGTCAAGGGCAAATCTCATGGTTTGTCCTGAAACGCATCTCCCGCTCGCAGATGCCGACCCCGAGCGAATTCCGGAGCGGCAACCCGTTTTTTTCCGGGAGCCTGAACTTCCCGCAGCAGGAGAAGTCCCTCGGACGTACCTACAAGAATACCGTGCGGTCCCACTTCGGTGATCATTCCCGCCAAGCCTGAGCCGTTCACCGGGGACGCCTTCCAGATCTTGATCGCCTCTCCGGCGAAGAAAGTGAACGCGCCCGGCCATGGATTCATCGCGCGTACATGGCGGTCGAGGAACACCGCGCTCATGTTCCAGTCGATGCGCCCGTCCTCTTTGACGAGTGGCCTGGTGAAGGTCGCCAGTGAATGATCTTGAGGTCGCTGCTCAAGTGTTCCTTCCTCCATGCGCCTCAAGGTTTCGACTACGAGCTGTCCTCCGAGTTCCATTAATCGATCGTGAAGTGAGCCGGTGGTGTCGTCGGATTCGATGGCAATTTCGTGGGAGAGCAGAATATCACCTGTGTCAAGTCCCTCGTCCATCAACATGGCTGTAACGCCCGTGACCGAGTCTCCTGCCAGCACGGCTGCACTGATTGGCGCCGCGCCGCGATGCCGCGGCAAAAGTGATGCGTGAATGTTCACGCATCCCATGCGCGGAAGCTGGAGTACAGACAGCGGGAGAACTCGGCCGTAAGCTACAACAACGATGATATCCGGGGCCCACGCGCGCAATTCAGCGAGAAATTCCTCAGATCGTATGTGCTCCGGTTCCCTGACCGGCAGACCAAGTTCGAGGGCGGCAGCTTTTACCGGTGTAGGAGTGCTCTTTTGACCCCGACCCCGTGGTCGGTCCGGTTGCGTTACCACGCCCAACAGGTCGAATGACCGATGGAGGGCCCGGAGCGCGGGCACCGAGAATTCCGCGGAACCCATGAAGACTACGCGGAGCGTCACGCGCTCCTCCCTCCCATCTTCCTGAGCTTTCTCTTGTATAGACTTCTCTTAAGGGACGACGCGTAATCGAGGATTGTTATCCCTTTCAGGTGATCGATCTCGTGTTGAAGGGCTCGGGCAAGCAAGTCCTCCGCTTCGATGATCAACGGATTTCCGTTAAGGTCGATCCCCTCGACACGGACAGCCTCACTGCGGGCAATTTCTACGGTAAACTCGGGCAGGCTCAGGCAGCCTTCTTCGTGGCTGCACGTCCCATCGGAGGCACAGATGCGAGGATTAATGATGAAAATCGGGTTCTTTCGTTTGTCTTTGGGTTCCTGGTACGCGTATTCAACGTCCACTACAATGAGCTGCACCGGCACACCGACCTGATTGGCAGCGAGCCCGACGCCCGGCGCCCGATACATGGTGTCTGCCATGTCGCGAGCCAACGCCCGAATACTATCGGTAATATCTT
>JAIWNO010000294.1 GCA_020216785.1 Desulfomonile sp. | reverse complement strand
GCTCAACCAACCCAATCCTCCCTGCGTACGCGGAGACGATGGGGAGAAATCCTGCATTGGATATCTCAAAGGTCTCGTCTTTGCCGGCCATGGGGAACCTCCTGGAAAGGGTCCCCCGTCACTACCACAATCCGCTGAATAGCACAAGTCCTATCTTATTGATATTATTAGCATCACAAAATGCTTCATTCACATCTCTACCTATGCGGAACGCGAGTAGTGGTCCCAGCTCGTCTGGCAAGCCAAGTCGCGGAGCTGAAAGAAAGAGCGTGGTCATCGTGGCTGTTTCGACTTGGTTGAGATCCTCGGGCAAAGAGGAACCAGGGCTTGCTCACGCCTTTGTGGCCCAGGACCTGTCTGCCGATACCATCAAAGCGATACTAAACAGACTGAGGGTCCCGGTGAACGAGGTCAGGCTGTTGATCACTGCGCTAAGATCAGACGGGTGGAGAAGCTACCGGAAGGTTACCAAGAAACTGGGATTCGTTCATTACCGGGCCATCTTGAGTGATCCGAAAGACCCTACGAGACTCTTGCCCTGGACGCACGTCTCATCGCCAATGGAAAAGCGGTGATCTCCGGTCCATACCGCAGAGTAGCCGACAAGCACCTGCAACGCTACCTCTCGGAGGTGTGCTACCGTTTCAATCGGAGATTCTGGCCGGAGGAGTCCTTTCATCGTTTGCTCACTGCTTGTGCTACGACGAGTACCGTCACGCAGCCTACCCATGTCGGCGATTTGTCGATCCGACTCAGGATTTGCCAATGCGCCCCTACGGGAGCGATCAGCGTGGCTGCCGAGTCAAGTTATGATTTCATCGATCTTATCTGGTGGCACAGAGGCGGCAGACACCCTGTAGATCGCCGACGACCGCACCAGTGTGACTGACTAGATGACGCCCTGCTTGGCCAGCTCCTTGAGCTTGTCAGCACTGAGTCCAAGCTTTCCGAGCACTTCGTGGGTATGTTGTCCAAGCAGCGGAGCGGGAACGTCCTCTGTCGGCTGGGATCCCGACAGTTTGAGCGGGCACCCGAGCTGCCGCGGTCTACCGCCCGTTGCCGCAGTAATCATGCCGCGGGAGCGGAGCAGCTCTGAGTCAGCGGCCTCGGTGAGGGTCAGCACGGGCTCGCAGCACGCGTCGTGGCCTTTCATGAAATCGACCCATTCCTGCTGGGTTTTGCCGGCGAAGATCTGCTGCACCTGGGCCACCACATCAGGTCCCGCGAACTGCCCGCCGGCAAGATCGTTGCGTCCTACCGCGGCGCAGAAGTTATGCCAGAACTTCGGCTCAAGCGCTCCCAGCGACATGAAGCGCCCGTCCTTGGTCCGGTAGAGTCCGTAGCACGGCAAAAGACCGTTAAGGAACATATTGCCCGGACCAGGAACGTCAAAGCCCGCTTCAATTCCAGCGAAAATCATCGTGGCCAGAGAAAAGGACCCGTCCAGCATCGCAGTATCCACGAACTGTCCTTTGCCGGTTCGTTCCCGCTGGATGATCGCTGCCAGAAGGCCGGTTAGGGCCATAAGGCTGCCGCCAGCGAGGTCTGCGATTTGCACACCGGGAATAGCAAGATCACCGGCTCGGGTGCCGGTCATACCGATGATTCCCGCAAGTGACAAATAGTTGATGTCGTGGCCTGCCCTCAGCCGATACGGACTCTTCTGGCCATATCCCGATATGGAAACGAAGATCAGTCGCGGTTGCCTTTGCGCAAGAACATCGTAACCGAGATCCAGGCGCTCCATGGTACCCGGCCGGAAGCCCTCCACGACCACATCGAAGGAGTCCAGAAGCTCCAGAAACAATCGACGGCCTTCCGGGTGCTTCAGATTGAGGGTGACGCTCTTCTTGTTTCGGTTAACCGCCTCAAAAAAGGGCGAACTCGATCCTGTCGCGCCGGCGGCCAGCGCTCGGGCGTAGTCACCTCCCTGGGGATTTTCCACCTTCACCACTTCCGCGCCGAGCTGTGCCAACAGCCACGTCATGTACGGACCGGGCAGGTTCATGGTCAGATCCAGGACCTTAAGGCCTTCCAGCGCTCGCGACATCGTATATCTCCTTTAGAGGCCCATGAACTTGGCAACGATGGTTTTCATGATTTCGTTCGTGCCTGCAAAGATCGACATGACGCGCACGTCGCGCCAAGCACGTGCGATGGGGTATTCCTCACAGTATCCGTATCCCCCATAGAATTGCAGGCATCCGTCTGCAACTCGGCGGGCCATTTCAGTGGTCCAGTACTTTGCCATAGAGACTTCCACGACGATATTTCGGCCTTCCATGTGGTCCACGATGCACTTGTCAAGGAAGGTGCGGCCGAGCTTCGCTTCAGTGGACAGCTCCACAAGCTTGAATTGCGTGTTCTGGAATTTGGATATCGGCTTGCCGAACGCGGTGCGTTCCTGACAGTACTTGATTGTCATCTCCAAAACATGTTCCGCGAGGGCCACTGCTGCAATGGCGCACACCAAGCGCTCCTGTTGCAGCTTTTCCATGAGCATGAGGAAGCCGCCGCCCTTTTTGCCCAGGCGATTCTTCGCGGGTATACAGCAGTCGTTAAAGAACAGCTCTGCCGTATCCTGGCTATGCCATCCGATCTTCTTGATCCTCTTTCCCTTTTCAAATCCAGGTGCACCCGCTTCCACAAGATAGAGATCGATGGCCCGGTGCGGGTCTTCCACGGACGGGTCCTTTGCCGCGACAATCACGAGGTCGGAGATAATCCCGTTGCTGATGAAGGTCTTCTGCCCGTTGATCACCACGTGGTCCCCGTCTTGAACCGCGGTCGTCCGCATGGCCGCAAGGTCGCTTCCCGCGTTCGGTTCGGTCATGGCGATTGCAGTCACGGTATCGCCGGAGACGCAGCCGGGCAAGTACTTGTGCTTCAGCTCGTCCGAAGCGTACGACTGGATGTATGGCACGACGATATCGCTGTGGAGTCCCGCTGCAAGTCCGCAATGGTTCGTGCGGACCATCTCTTCCGACAGGATCACCGAATAGAGAAAATCAGCACCAAGGCCGCCATACTCTTCCGGCACCTGCATGCAGAGAAAGCCCTGTTCGCCCATCTTTTGCCAGATGCTCTTGGGGACGATGCCTGCTTCTTCCCACTCATCGACGTATGGCGTGACCTCCTTTTGCAGGAACCGCCGCACCGACTCTCTGAAAATCCTGTGCTCTTCCGTGTAAGGCAAGATGTCCATGATTCTTGTAACCTTCCTGAATCAATTAAGTATGAAATTGTGTTCAAGGTGGATGGAGCGTCCGTATGGGCACATCTGTGCTTGCACCCAAGTGCGGGCAGACCCGCGTGTCTGACCGCACTTGGGTGCAAGGAATTTTGTCCTCATGAACGCAAGCTCGTATGAATGCATCCTGCTGTCAGCCCCGTTTCGCGATACCCTCAAATAGGAGAGCGCAGAGGTTCTCGGCAACCATGTCCACTGGGATCTCCACGTTGAAAATGAGTCCCGGCAGGCACGCGTGCTCGATACCACCGAGAATGAGTTGCCTCATCATGCCCGGCGGAACGTCCTCGCGAATTTCCCCCGCTCGCACGCCTTCTTCGAGGATCTCTTCGAGGAGTCTGCCATAACGCCTTACGATTTGATACGCGTCGCTCTTGAAGTAATCCGGACAGTTGCGGACCTCGAACACCAGGATCCTGGCGAAAACCCGGTCGGTTGCATACATGTATAGGTGTGACCATACGAGCTTTCTCAGCTTGTTGAGCGCGCCTTTAATCCCCTTGAGGTCATGTTCAGCCCGATTGAGAAAGAACTCCATGTACTCTGCCAGCACTTGATGGAGCAGGTCGCGTTTATCGTCGAAGTACTTATAGATAAGGCCCTCGGTGACTCCGGCAGTCCTTGCGATCTCCGCGGTCGTAATCGCGCCGAACTCCTTCTCTGCAAGGAGCTGCTTGAGCGCTTCCGCAATCTTGATTCGGCCGGGCGGGAATGGCTGGCTTCCCGTGATGGACCGCGATTTGGACATTTCAATCGAATGTGACATCTCCGCTCGCTGTCGGCGTGGGAGCATCGAACATCGCTCTAAATCAACGACGAGTCCACTCCGCACGCGATGATGGTATCAAACTCAGGTGCAGGAACGAGTCCCGGCAACTGGAACTTGTCCCGCAGCTCTTCCAGGCGGGCCTTGACCCTTTTGACGCCTTTGAGGCTCACGTACCGCGCGGGGCCGTGCCAGCAGTCCGGGAAGCCTATCCCGAGCACCGATCCTAAGTCCATGCTCGGATAATCCCGTAGCACGCCGTCGCTCAGGCACCAAAAAGCCTCGTTGACCATCGATAGATGAAGGATGTCTTCGATCTCTTCCCGGGTGGGCGTGGGCAGTCCTTGCTTCAAAGCAATGTGCTGAAGCACCGACTCATCGCGGACCATATTTTTGTCGTCGAGGTAAAAACAAGGTTTTCCAGCGCCGACATATCCTGCCTTATAGAGCCGCTCCAGTGTTTCAGGAATTTGTACGCGGTCCGGCAGGCGTGTTGCCATGAACGAACTTGCATGGTAAACGACCGAACCTCCCGCTGTGCCGTATATGTGCAGAGGCCCTTGCGGAAAGCCCGCCTGGAGCGCAATGAAATCCACATCCCATGGAGAGACCCCCAGTTCGGCAAGTCTGAAACCCGCGATCACATACGAGCCGAACGTACGGCTTGTGTAGAAGCCCGGGCCATCGCCGACCATGATGACAGTCTTCCCGATGGTCCGTCCGATGGTCACCGCAGTCGCAACAGCGGCGCTGCTGGATTGCGGCCCCTCGATCACTTCGAGCAACGGCATCAACGGGACCGGCGAAAAGAAGTGCATCCCCACCACTTGCTCCGGCCGCTTAGTGCCGGCAGAGATGTCCGCCATCGGCAGCGTGGAAGTGTTGGAGGCAAAGATCGCGTCCGGATTCACGTCCTGGACTTGAGCGAGTATTTTTTTCTTCAGCGGGAGATCTTCAAATACGCACTCGATTACGAGCGGTGTCTCCTTGAGCACCGCGTAGTCCCCGGTGCACGTGATATTGCTCATGACCTTGTCCTTGCGCTCCCTAGGCCAACGGCCGCGAAAGACGAGGTCTTCCAGCGTCCGATCGATAGTATCCCGTGCCCCCTTTGCTGTGTTCTCGTCAACATCGATGAGTGTCACTTTGACGCCCCGCTCTGCGGCCACTTGCGCGATTCCTCGCCCCATGAGCCCCGCCCCGATAATGGCGATGGTATCCACTTTTAGGGCTGCCTTTATGTCGACTTTCGCCAGTTTCGGGCCCATGCTTGTCACGAGGGAAAACAGGTTGATCTTGTTACGGACGAATGGACTTTCCAGCAGCGGCACAAACAGATCCACGTCTCGCGCGACAGCTTTGTCGAACGGGAGCTGCAAGCCTCCTTCCAGCGACTCGATCGCGGCAAGCATGTACGGTCGGTATGGACTGATCGTATATCTGAACCGGGCTTTGTTGAGCGCCTTCTGTTTCTCCTCATCGGAATCCGTGTCCGGACTTCGGAAATTGGGATCATAATTCCTGTTGACGATGCCCTCGTGCTCGCGGAGCCACGCGATCGCACGCTCTCTGAGTTCACCGGAAGGGCACATCGTCACAACGCCTGTGCCAGCAAGCGCCTCCGCACGACTGATCCGCGCCTGGGTGATCATCTCCACCGCGGTCTTGAAGCCGACCACCTTCGGAAGGGTCTGCGTGCCGCCACCTGCAGGAAAGAGCCCCACGTTCACTTCCGGCAGGCCGACTTTCGATCCCGGCGAGGCAAACACATGATCGCACGCCCACAGAAGCAACTCGAATCCGCCGCCCAGCGCGGTTTGTCCATCAAGGACCGCCACAACGGGGAATGGGGCCTTGGCAAGAGTCGCGAGTGCGTCCTGGTAGCGTTTCATCACGATACGAATCATCTGTGGGGTCGCGTCCTGCATGATTTCCTGGAGGTTTGCACCGTCAAGAAAGCTCGTTTTTTTTGTCGAGACGATCATCACCCCGCGAACGCTGTCCCGTAGCGCCTGGGCAGTGGCTTTTTCCAGGTCGGTAATGAAGCGTTGGCCGATGGTATTCACCGGACCAGCGGTGTCGATGACCATGGTCCCGATGAGCGAATCTCTATCGAGTGCATAGGTGACTTCAGCCATATCTGCTCCCTTTCTATACCTGAATGATTACAGCCTCGCCCTGTGTGAGCCCGCCGCAGATCGCCGCTACCCCGCGGCCGCCGCCGCGACGGCGTAGTTCGTACATCATGGTCATCATGATCCTGAGGCCCGACGCTCCAACCGGATGCCCTATCGCAATCGCTCCGCCATTCACATTGGTCTTTTTCAGGAGGCCGTACCAGGCATCCCGTTCGCCGTCGGCCAGGATTTTGGTGCTCACCAGAGGCATCGCGGCAAAAGCTTCGTTGATCTCGATCAGGTCCATGCTGTCCAGGTCCAGGTGGGCGCGATTGAGCACTTTTCTGATGGTGAGCGCTGGGATCCATGAGATACCGAACGGCATGTCCGTTTCTCCTGCCATTTCCACGATCGTGCCCAGTGGCTCCAGTCCGAGATCTCGAGCGCGTTTCTCGGTCATCACCACTACAGCGGCCGCACCGTCATTGAGTCCAGGAGCATTGCCCGCGGTGGTAGTCTTCGCGCCGAACACGGTCGGGAGCTGCTCAATAACCGCCACCGTGCCATCGGGTCGAGGGGACTCGTCCGTATCCATGAGAAATCGGTCACGCTTTTTTTGCACAACGATCGGTGCCAGCTCGTCTCGGAACCTGCCCGCTGCGTGCGCGGCCGCCCATTTTGAATGAGAGCCCATGCTCCAAGTATCGAGCATTCGCTTGGGCACCCCGTATTTTTCAGCCCCGTCGGACGCGTCGACAGACACGGGGTTGTAGCCGGGATAACCAATCGGATATATAAAGTCCTTCAGCTTAACCTCGCCGATCCTCACTCCAGCCCGAAGGTCGCGGGAAGTGTGCGGTACGCGGCTCATCGCTTCAACGCCGATAATCAGCGCGGATGAGATCTCCCCGAGTCGCAGCCCCCACCATGCCATCCGCATCGCGGTGAGCGGTGAGCAGCACGCGGTATCCAGAGTGATGGTGAATCGGTCAAGCCCAAGCTTGAGACTGATCTGACGACCAGTCACCGATCCGGCTTCAAAGGAACCAGGTATGCAGTTTCCGACAAAGACCTGGTCAATCTCGGACGACAGATCCTTTCCCTGGGCCGTAATGGCGGCACGCCCCGCGTGGACTGCCACATCCAACGGCTCCATTTCTGACAAAGCACCGAGGTACCTGCCGAATGGGGTCCGTTTAGCCCCAACGATGACGAAGGTGTCGGCCATGATGTGCTTTACCTCCCGTTCGTGTCTCAAGGCAGTGCCTGGAGACGAAGACTCACCCACCGGCGAGCTGTAGGGTAACTAGTTGATCATACGGTCAAACTTTGACAGTATTCCGGAGTGCCGATACAGGTAAGTAATGATCACTTACCTGCCTGGCAATGTCAAGAAGTTTACGCAGCGGTATTTAATAATGTGCGAGAAAGAGTTCCTATTCTCCGCTGGCACGCGAGGATACACAGACATGTAGGGGCGGACACGTGGGTCCGCCCTTTATCGACGGCGTACAAGCCTGCAACAGGACGTACACACGGGTGCGTCCCTTCTTCGTCTCTGCGCCCCTTGTGCCCTCAGCGGTGAAAAGCAATTCTTCTTCGTTCCCGTGCAAGTAAATGGTTACCCGCAGCGCACAATTTGTCTTGACGCCTGGTCGAGCGTAATTTACTATTCCATACTACGCGTGCGATGGTTGAGTTCTGATACTTCGGCCAAGCATGACTATGGGGGCTCCTTCTCCACGTGCGGAGCAATCATTCCGCCGGAGGCGCCCGAACGAAGGGATTTGATACCTCCAGCCGATACCGTCAGATTGCACTCAGAGCGATGCAGCATCCCTTCCCGATGGGGATGAGAGTGCCTTATTCCACCTAAACAAGCAGGTATTTTTTTCGTCCGGGGATCGCCGCGCGAGCGTGGTCGAGATCTCTGTTAAGGCCGTGTCCACGTGGGGACCCCGTTCGAAGCGACCGTGGTAACGCACAAAACCGTGCAAAAGGAGAGGAGAAGTATGCCGGGAGTTTATGTCAAAGAGGACGAACCATTTGAGAATGCGCTCAAACGCTTCAAGAAGCAAGTTCAGAAGTCGGGAGTGCTTACTGAAACCAAGAAACGCAGAGCTTACGAGAAGCCGAGCGTGAAACGCAAGCGAAAAGCCATGGCAGCGCGCAAGCGCCTGCTCAAGAAGCTCCGGAGAATGCGCAACCGGTGACGGTCTGACGACTGATAGCGCGTCCGTTGGGGCCATCGAAATATTGCTTCAATTTGACATGCGAATCGAAGAGTGCCTGCCGGGAGACTTGAGGGGGAGTACTCTGTGTTCGTACTTCTGCTGTGCTTGGTTTCACGTTCAGCGAAGCCGCTGTTGAAACTCGGCTACCGGGTACTTTACTGCAGCCAATGGAATGGATTATCAACCGCACCTTTGAAAACTGCGCGCATTTATGCTATCGGCAATTTGTCCCGGCAGAATCCTGGACCCGTAAGAGGATGCGGCATGGCTCCCGAGCGTGTCTCGTGGAGTCCGGAAGGCTGAAGTGGGCGGAGCGGAACGCATATTGACGGTCGCGTCGTATTTCGCCGCTGTGGGGCTCGTGGTCGCAGCAATCTCGACGAACGGCTTCTCTGGAAGGAACCTGAGCCCGCTGGAACTCGTTGCCGTCATAGTTGCCGGTGTCCCGGCAGTCTTACTGCTCGTTTTCACGCTTTTCGGCCTCATTTCGTACTTTGTCTTCATGCCGTCCCTCGGCACTGACGGGCATCTGTTTTCGGCCGTCCACGGAACGCAACTCATCCATCCGCTTACCACGGCGGTGGTTCTGACACTCTTCTGTGTGAGCGTCTTTGCTGCTGGCACCCTCGTCTGGATAATGTGGGGGGGAATGGCCGTCATATTCGCGATTCACACAGCGCTCATCGTACGCCGTACCCGTCAAGAGCATACGCTTAACGGACTGTCCGAGCATCGCCCAAGCTGGCTGATGCTTCTCCTGAACTTGATACTTGGCGGCGAGCTCGTGACGATCGCGGCTGGAGCCAAGCCGCTGGCCCCTTGGCGACTGAATACACTCCCGGAAGATACCTGGGTCGTTGACGTTCGAACCAAGCCGGAGTTTCATTGGAACCGTATCCAATGCGCGGAGAGCTACCCATGGGGCGTAGGTCTTGCGGAAGCGGCCCAGAACAAGCCCAAAGACCGGCCGGTGCTGGTGGTCTGCCTGTCGGGCCACCGCTCTCCCGCTGTGGCGGTCATGCTGAGGAGGCTCGGATTCACCACGGTTTACAATTTGAACTGGGGAATCCTTTACTTCATGCTCCTGGAGCGAGGGAAAAAGCGAGAAGGACTGTTCAGCCTCACCAGACCGCACCGCGACCCACGGCGCCGAGGGGAGGACTTGCGAGGCGTAACACACGGCTACGTTGTACTTGCCCTGTTCACCTTGATCGGAGCACCATTGGAGAACGTCTTCTTGCACCGTGATCCTCCGGGGACCCAAATCGCTGTGGGCGCAGTGCTCGGCATCGGTGGGTTGATGGTCGGATTGTTGAGTTTCAAAGCTTTAGGACGCAATTTCCGCGTGTACATGGCCCCGCGCAGGAGTGGCACTCTCGTTACCCGCGGGGTCTATGCGTGGGTCCGCCACCCAATGTACACCGGCGTCATTGTAGGTTTGCTCGGTTACGTGATCCTCTTCGGCAGTGTCGTCGTGCTGCCGGCGTGGATCGGTGTGATGATTCTGTACGCTATCAAGGCCGTGCGCGAAGAGCGGGCACTCGCGGATAAGTACCCGGAATACGAAGAATACCGCATGAGGACTTGGCGTTTCCTTCCTTACATCTATTAGTTGGATTCAAAGAAGTGAAAACGGCGCGCAACGCGCTGGATTGTATTCGTGTAATCAATCAGTTACGCGAGAGTAGAGCTCTCGACGGGGAGTCATTGCGAGTGTAGCGAAGCAATCTCCCTCGCTTGACAAAAGGAGAGTGCTTCGTCGTTGTACTCTCCTCGCAATGACACGGTTGACCGCTCGCGCCTGCTGGAAAGTGAAGGACTAAGCATTCGTTTCAATTTCGCTTGACATTCTGTTTATATTCGCTAATCTAATATCGAGAATTTTGTACTGGGCCAGACTGCCGAGACGAAGCGGCGTGAAGCGCTTGCAGGGAGGACAACCATGCGGACGCTCACCAAGAAGCAAAAGCAGGTACTTGATTTCATAGTCGCATTCATCGGTGACCATGGGTTTGCGCCGAGCTACGACGAGATTGCGAGCGGTGTGGGGTTGTCGTCCGCGTCCACCGTGCACGCCCACGTAGAGAACCTCGTACGGAAAGGTCATCTGATCAAGAAATGGGGTGCAAACCGGTCTCTTGATCTGCCACAGGATCGTCGGACTCTTGGCGGCTCGATGGACCTTCCGCTGGTCGGACGCGTCGCTGCAGGAAGGCCCATCGAAGCCGTCGAACAGCTCGAATCGATCGCCGTGCCACCGGGACTGGTGGGCAAGGGCGAGACGTTTGTGCTGCAAGTTACTGGTGACTCCATGATCGACAGCCATGTGGTGGATGGCGACTACGTGCTGGTTGAGAAGACAAGCGCACCCCGTGACGGCGACACCGTGGTGGCCCTCATTCGCGGTGGCGAGGCGACTCTCAAGCGCTACCGCCGCGTTCGGGACAAAATATGGCTGGAGCCTGCCAACCCCGCGTACGAGCCGATCATCGTCGACGAGGCGGACGTGACCATCCAGGGGATCGTGGTAGGTATTCTTCGGAAATACCGGCGGCATTGAACAGCCAGTCCTTTCCTGTAGATCGCTGAATCAATGTGGTGTTCCAATTCAGGAAAGAAGACGGGGCCGGCGTATTCACAACGGCTCATCCTGCATGTGGACGCAGATGCGTTCTTTGTCTCGGTGGAGCAGGTCCTGCGCCCGGAGCTTGCGGGCCGACCGGTGATCGTGGGCGGCGAGGATCGCGGGGTGGTCTCTTCCGCATCGTATGAGGCGCGTCGGTTCGGCGTTCGTTCCGCTATGCCTATTGTCCATGCACGGCGAATCTGCCCGCACGCGGTATTCCTGCCGCCCAATTTTGAAGCATACAAGGCGTTTTCCTCCCGCATGTTCGCTATCATGGGGCGTTATTCGCCGGCGGTCGAAGTGACAAGCATTGATGAAGGGTATGTGGATTTGACCGGCACGCTAAGGCTTCATGGAGCTCCGCTGTGGGAAGTGGCATCACGACTTCTCGATGAGATTCGCTCGACTCTCGGCATCAATGCCTCCGGCGGCCTCGCAGGCAGCAAGACAGCCGCCAAAATGGCCACGAACCTTGCCAAGCCCAACGGCCTCCTCTACTTGGACCCGGCACGGAGCCATCTCATGCTTGGACGTCTTCCGGTCGGCGCCATGCCAGGGATCGGAGAGAAAGCTCAACACGTGCTTGAAGCACATGGAATCTCCACAGTGGGAGATCTCGCGGCGGCGCCATTGCAGTTACTCCGTCGTCTCCTTGGGAGATGGGGACCGAAAGCCGCGGAAATCGCCTCCGGAAAGTACGGGAGCCCAGTTTTTTGCGACGAAGGACGCGCGCAGAAATCCTATTCCATGGAACGCACTTTAGATCGTGATACGACCGATTATGCAGCGGTCCGAGGACTGGTCAGAAAGCTGGCCGAAAAGGTCGCGGCAAAACTGAGGGCCGACGGCAAAGCAGCGTGGACAATCGGCTTGAAGGTGCGCTACGCTGACTTTACCGACGTAAGCCGATCCATGAGCTTGAGACGAGCAACCAATTCCAACTTGGAGATCCTTGCGTGCGTCGAGGAACTTTTCAACAAAACCATTTCCCGGCGGTCCCCAATTCGCCAGGTCGGCGTGCGCATCTCCGGCATCGACGAAGCACTATTTCAGGACGACCTCTTCCGGCCGTACTCAGGAAAGGGGTCAGACCTCGACCAGGTTCGTGACATGATTCGCGGCAAGTTCGGTTTTGAAACGGTGCGAGTTTCAGGCTGCACCGCGAGTGGCGCGGTTATCCCGAGTCCATCGAAAGGACCATTGCTCGGGTCAAGACTGGGATTCACCTGCCCCGAAGCAAAGAGACCACGAGCGTGACCGAAACATTTGGGAGCGTTGGCGGTCTTAATGCACAATTTCGCGTTTTTACGCGTCGATATACATCCAGGGAATTATTCAGGCGATTCTGCCTTTACTGTTTTGCGAAGAGCTGCTTGTTTCGTTTCCTATTCACTATTCAGTCTCAAAACTCGGGAGAAATTGAAAATCGTAGCACGATCGAGTCTGGGATCCGTCTTTGTCACCCTTACCCCGGCCCTCTCCCAGTGGGAGGGGGAGGCCTGTGGAGCCGATTTCCGGTCCCCTCTCCCTCAGGGAGAGGGTTAGGGTGATGAGTATTCGTGCTACGATGGCAACTTTTGTACGGATTCTGAGACAGTCTCCGTGTGTTGGTCCGGCTTTCAGGGCGCACCCGCGGGTGCGCCCCTACAAGGGGCGGGTCTGAGATCCACCCTTTTTAAGCTATGATGCGGTTTCGGCCCCAGGCGCCTCAGCGGCTTCCGCCTCTTCCTCTGCTTTCGGCGCCAAGATTGTGGCAACCGCGAGAGTCTCGTCCTGTGCCACCTTCACGCCCGGTGGCAGCGGAATGTCCTTCACGTGGAGGGAATGCCCGATAGTGAGGCCGGAGATGTCTACCTCGATGACCGCCGGGATCTTGTCAGGCAAGCATGAGACGATGAGTTCCTTCACGGCGGGCTGGAACGTGCCGCCCTGCTCCACACCAATCGCCTTGCCGTGAAATTCCAGCGGGACGGTCACTTGCAACTCTTCATCCATGAACACTTCCACGAAGTCCAGATGGACAAGGCCGCTGTTGATCGGATTTACTTGACGCTGCTTGAGAATGGCAGTCCTTCGCGGCACCTTGTCGCCTTTTATCCGAAGCTCAAACAACGGATTGCTGCCGGATTGATCGTACTGCTTCTTGAACTCGTGGAGGTCGATAGCTAATTTCAGCGGGTCGGTCTTCTTGCCATAAAAAACGGCCGGGATTTTGCCCGAGGCCCTGAGGCGCCGCGATGGGCCTTTCCCGCTCTCTTGACGCTGGTCGACGGACAGGGTAATTTTTTCCATAATGCTCCTCCGATGGGCCGGGGCCCGTAGGTATGTGCTAGATGAAAAGCTCCGAAAGTGAATCCTCCCTGTGGATACGGCTAATGGCCTCCCCGAGCAAAGGGGCGACTGATTGGACGTGCAATTTCGGGCATTTTATCAGTTTGCCGTCACAGGGGATGGTGTCGGTAACGTACAGCTTTTGAATCACGGAATTATTTAACCGTTCGATAGCTGCGCCCGATAGGACCGCGTGGGTTGCGCACGCGTAGATGTGCGCCGCGCCGGCGGTTGCGAGCGCCTCCGAGGCCTTGACCAGGGTCCCGGCGGTATCCACCATATCGTCGAGGATGATTGCGTCTCTTCCTGAAACGTCCCCGATAACGTTCATGACCTCTGATTCGTTTGGCTTGGACCGGCGTTTATCAATTATGGCAAGGGTGCTGCCCAGACGTTTTGCGAAGGCCCTGGCCCGTTCGACGCCCCCCGCGTCGGGGGAAACCACGGTGCAATTGGCTGCCAAATGATTGGCGCTAATGGCGTCCACAAGCAATGGGCCTGCATAGAGATGATCGACGGGTATGTCGAAGAATCCTTGAATCTGGCCTGCGTGGAGGTCAATTGTAAGGACCCTGTTGGTGCCCGCAGCGGTGATAAGGTCGGCCATGAGCTTTGCCGTAATAGGTGCCCGGCTGGCAACCTTCCGGTCCTGCCGCGCGTAACCGTAGTACGGCAACACCGCGGTGATTCGGCTGGCGGAGGCGCGTTTCAAAGCGTCGATCATGACCAGAAGCTCGATGATATTGTCGTTGACCGGCTGGCAGGTAGACTGGATGACAAACACATCCATGCCTCTGACATTTTCTCTGAATTCCACCTGGATTTCGCCGTCGCTGAAATGCCCCACGTAAGCCTCACCGAGCGGTATCCCCATGTAGCGGGTAATTGCTGCTGCAAGCGCTGGGTTGGAGTTTCCGGTGAAAACCTTGAGTCCTACCCTCATTGAGTGCCCTCCGCGGCTGCCAACGTCGCAAATAAAAAAAACAATTTAACCCCGATTCTCACACTTGTCAATAAAAAGACTTTTCCAGGGTAACCATTCACTTACGAGTGGCACCCAGGAGCTCGGGGTGCTGCATTTGGTTTTGAGTGGAGATTTTTCTCGCGTTTGCCTGTTGAGAGTTGTATGGTTCCTCGCTATTATGTGTGGGTAACGGAAAGATCGAGCTTTCCGGCGATGAGGTAGACTATGGTGATCAGATTTCTGGTTGCCCTGTAGCCTCTGGGCTTTGCCTTGGCGGCCTGAATCAG
>JAIWNO010000293.1 GCA_020216785.1 Desulfomonile sp. | reverse complement strand
AACCTCAACGTTAGGTCGGCTTTCCTTCATGTCATTGCAGACGCGCTCGGCTCTGTGGGAGTGATCGTCGCCGGGGCGGCCATTTTTTTTGCCGGCCTCAATTGGATGGACCCGGCGGTGAGTGTGGTTATCAGCGCACTCATACTCTATTCCTCCTGGGGGTTGCTGAAAGAGTCAACTCACATCCTCATGGAAGGAGTGCCCCACGGCATCAATATTCGTGAGATCGAGGATTCCATTGTGAACCAAAAGGGTGTGTGTTGCGTCCATGATCTGCACGTATGGAGCATCACGAGCAATCGCCATTCTCTGTCCGCTCATGTAGTGCTCGCGGAGAACGGCGCGGATCGCGACGACGTGTTGGCACGGGTTAACGAAGTGCTTCGGGAACGATTCGCCATTGACCACACCACGATCCAGATCGAATCCACGCATGATCTTCGGACGGATACGGAAGGACTCGTCTGCCGCAAGGGCACGCCCTGCAACTCATCAAACTGAGCCGACATGAACGCGATCAACGAACTCCCGACACAACCGGATACGCGCACCGGGTGCAGAATCTCCGCTGTCCGGCTAATTGGCGGCCTGCTGCTTGTTTTCGTCATACGAGCCGTCCTGGCATGGGCCGTCAACCTGATCCCGGATGAATGCAGCTACTGGGCGTGGTCTCGACGCCTCGACTGGTCATACTTCGACAATTCCGGAATGGTCGCGTGGCTGATCAGGCTCTCTACCGCGCTCTTCGGGGAATCGTCACCCCTGTCGGTGAGGTTTCCTTTTCTGGTTCTTTCTGTTGCCGGCACGTTTCTTATCTATTGCGTAAGCGTCCTGCTATTCCACAATCGGAAGAGGGCCCTTCTCGCTGCGCTGCTTCTCAACACCACTCCTGTTGCTCTTCTCGGCGGCGCGGCGGCTGTACACGACAATGCGCAACTGTTCTTCTGGATTGCCTGCCTTTGGGCGGCCGCGCGGTTTCTCAAGAATGGAGATTCGAAATGGTTTTACGTGATAGGCGTGTGCGGAGGTCTGGCCATTTTGAGCAAGTACACCGGGGTGCTCGTGTTGCCGTGTTTGCTCGGATTCCTACTGTGGAACGGGACACATCGGAAATGGCTGCTCAGACGGGAGCCTTGGATCGGCGTCCTCATTGCAGCCGCTTTCACATTACCGATCGTTGTGTGGAACGTCCAGCACGGGTGGGCTTCGCTTCACCACATACTCTTTATCGGGACCGGATCAAGTTCGGTTTGGCGCAAACTCGTCGATGGGATTGGTTACAACCTGGCACAGTTCCTGCTGCTTTCGCCATTGTTCTATTTCGGACTCGTGGTAGCGCTCGCTGCCGGGGTCGCGGCCAATATGCTCAGACCCAAACCGGAGCAGGCCCTGCTGTTATGTTTCAGCCTTCCGCTCCTGTTCTTCGCTGCCATGTCTTTCAAGGGGCACGTGGAAGCGAACTGGGGTTCAATGGGATACATTTCCGCTGCCATTCTCGCGGTCGAGGTGATCGCCCATGCACGGGGTGACGGCAGAGAAGGTATCTGGCGCTTGTTCGGGAGCCGCTTCCTCAAGTGGGCGGTCATCCTGTCAGTGGTACCGGTCGCGCTGGTCGCGCTTCACGCGTGGATCGGGCTCCTACCCGCGGCCCTCGAACGCAAAATCGGCAAAGCCGACCGGATCGTCTGGGAGACTCGCGGCTGGGACGGGCTCGGACGGCACGTGGCTAATCTCCGCAAGGACGGCGATGTGATCGCCGCGGATACCTATCAGCTGTGCGCACTGCTTGAATTCAACGTGCCGGGGCAACCGTTCGTGCGATACCTCGCCCCGTGGAACCGTCCGACCCAGTTTGATGTCTGGGAGCCTTCTTTTGACAATCTGAGCGGCCGCAACATCCTGTTCGTATCGAACAGAAAGCTCGAACCGTCTTCAGATGCCCTCAAGACTATCTATGAGAATTTTGGAGTCGTGGAGCCGCTCCCCTCGTACCATGTGACATATCATGGTGAAAGTATTCGCGAAATCTATCTGTGCCGCGGCCATAACTTCAATCCGGATGCACCTCTCAAGCTGGGTCCTCGATCGCTTTTTTACAGGGATTACTGAGCCGTCACCAGGAACGTGCCGTCGGGCTGAGCCTCTACTTTGAGTCCGTACACGAAGACGACTTCACGAAGTGGCCTGCCGAAGAAGAAATCAAGCGTATCCGGGGCCAGCTGAAAACGCTCGGCAGCGCGGAGGCGCACTTCATGATCCATTTGGAGCAGGGCAAGAACGTCGTCGATCGTGTGGCCTTTGGTTGCGCCTAGACGAGCCATAAGGCGCGCGAGCTCCGCGTGAGAGCACCGCTCGTCATGGCGCTCGATCACTTCCCAGAAATAACCGGTCGGCTCTAAAATGGCTTTTCGGTCGAGTTTCGGCTCCTGGGCGATCTGATAGTAATTGGAGGGATTCCAACACTCTTGGATCACACACTGCCGCGGTCGTGAGTCGTAGATGGAGCAGGTTCTTGTCAAGTCCTGATAAAAGATACAGGTCCTGCTGTGCTGTTTTTCCCGAATTTTGATGAGCTCATGATCCGCGTTGGCCGCCTGCTCGGTCACATTCGAATAAACGGGCTCCCCGGTGCGTATGGTGATCACATGCTTTGGAGTGAGGACATCCTTCACGAACAGGTCCATGTCCTGTTTCGTAAGCGTCGGGCTCCCGGAGGTGCAGCACTTCCCGCATTTGATGCAATGTGGTCGCGTGGCATAAGCCGTCTTCAGCAAAAGTTCGCGTATTTGCGTCCATACTTGTTCGTCTGTGCGCGTGTCGCCGCTCTCGGGATGGGGCGCCAGCTCCTGGATCTCTTCAAGTACACTCTCGATAAGCGTTTGAGGCTCGACGCTCGCGCCAACTTTCCATATTGCTTCCCGCGCTTCTTCTTTAAGGGCCACCTTGAAGAAGTCCCAATCAGCTCTGTTGAAATCTTTGCTCATTCGTTCCACCGGTTGTGTTTCCAATGCAAAAAGTATCGATACGAGATACTAGCCGATAATCCACAGCGAGAAAAGTGGAGCGACTCGGTTAGTGAGAAACCGTCGATTTTCACTGATTGACGCTCCGCTGGTTCCGTGTCAGGATGACGGACCAATATAAGCGCAAATGGAGCGGCCGGTGAAAAGAGGCAGCAGATGCAAGTGAATTTCTACGATCTCGAAACCATGAGCACGGCCGAACGGCAGCAGCTGCATCGCCGGGGCTCGCTCGACCTGTCAGGATTGGTCGCTCAAGTCGCGCCTCTCGTGGAAGATGTGCGCGTCCGTGGGGACACTGCTGTGCGAGAGCTGACCAGGCGATTTGACCATGCTGATATTGAGCCCGGTTCTTTCCGGGTGCCGCTGGAGAACTTGGACCGGGCCGTTGCAGAAATCCCGGTAGATCTTCGAGAGGCAATGGAGACTTCCATAACCAACATTCGCAAGTTCCATGAGCGGCAGCTGGAGCCGCCAACTTGGGAAATGGAAATCAGTCCGGGAATCGTGGCAGGAGAGCGGGTGATACCTCTTGCCTCGGTGGGATTGTACGTTCCGCGCGGCAAGGGGTCTTTTCCATCAATGATGATGATGGCAGGTGTCCCTGCGAAAGTCGCCGGTGTCGAACGCATCATCGTGGTAACGCCTCCCGATACACAGGGTCGGCCTGACCGAGCCACCGTTGCCGCCGCGCGGATCATCGGCATCGACGAAATTTACGCTGTGGGCGGTGTCCAGGCAGTGGCTGCTCTCGCGTTCGGCACGGAATCCATCCCCCGGGTGGACAAGATCGTCGGTCCCGGATCGGGGTATGTCCTCGCAGCGAAGCAACTGCTCTCATCTGTCGTCGATACGGGACCGCCCGCGGGCCCGAGCGAAGCGATTGTTCTCGGAGACGGCTCCGTTGACGTCGAAGTCGTCGTGGCCGACCTTTTGATTGAGGCGGAACACGGCCCCGACTCTTCGGCTTACCTCGTCACCACCGACCGAAATGAGGCTGAGGACGCTCTGCGCCTGATACCCGAGATGGTGGGACGGCTCTCCGAGGAGCGTCGTTCATTTTGCGAGTCTGTATTCCGAGCGAGCGGCGGGGTAGTGCTCGCTCCGGACATGAACGCGGCGTTGGACTTTATCAATGAGTTTGCACCTGAGCACCTTCAGGTACTCACGAGGAACCCGGAGGCGATCCTACCGAAGATCCGCTTCGCAGGCGAGGCATTGCTTGGGCCGTTCACGCCGGGTACACTAGCGAACTACTCTATCGGCCCCAATGCTATCCTGCCGACCTCGGGATTCGCCCGGACAGCATCCGCGCTATCGGTGCGTGACTTCACCAGACGCATGTCGTTCGCACGCGTTACGGAGCCGGGATTCCGCTGTTTGGCGCCCAAGACTCTCGTCCTCGCGCAATACGAAGGCTTCGCAGCCCACGCAGCGGCGTTGACCAAGCGCCTCAACCGAATATGAAGGATCGAGTCATGGGAGAGTTCACGCATTTTGACGAAAAGGGCCGGGCCCGCATGGTCGATGTGGGCGAAAAGGACGTCACCGAGCGCGAAGCCGTCGCGCGCGGCGAAGTCGCCATGCTTCCCGAAACGCTTCGCATGATTTTGGAGGGCTCAGCGAAAAAGGGCGATGTGCTCGGAGTGGCTCGTATTGCAGGCATCTCGGCTGCCAAGAAGACGTGGGACCTCATCCCTCTGGCGCATCCGCTGCCCCTCACATCCCTTAAGGTTGATTTTGAACCCGATGTAGATCACTCCGTTATCCATATCGAAGCACGGGTAAAGGTTACCGCGCGCACCGGCGTGGAAATGGAAGCGCTCACGGCTGTCGCCGTCGCAGCTCTCACCATTTACGATATGTGCAAGGCGGTCGATCGTGGCATGGTCATATCGAACGTGCGGCTCATGGAGAAATCCGGCGGCAGGTCGGGTAGGTTCAGACGCAAGGAAGCCTGAATCTGCTCAGTTGAGACGGCGCTTGGTCTCAACTGGTCAGCTGTAACGGCTATTCTTCCAAAGCATTCACGCACACGACAAAAGAGGCCGACATGAAGCTGAGGGCGGGTAGGGTAGGGTTGTGGATCGCTGTGTTTGTACTCGTGGCGGCGGCGCTTGGCGTCGTGTTCGTGCCGCGATTCAACCGGTATCAAACCGAAGGGACCATAGTCCTGCCTGGTTTGAACCACCCTGTGACCATTACCCGGGATGAGAAGGGCATGGCCTACGTCCATGCTCAAACTCTCCCCGACGCGATCATGGCTCAGGGTTTTGTCACTGCTCAAGATCGGCTGTTCCAAATGCAGGTAACGCGCCTGTTGGCCGAAGGTCGCATATCCGAGCTGGCGGGTGAGGCGGGCAAGTCCCTCGACGTGCGTATGAGAACTATAGGTATTCACCGCAACGCCAAGAAACATGCGGCAATATTGGACGATAATTCCAAGCGCTTCATCCAGAAATACGTGGACGGCGTCAACGCATTCATAACCACGCGGCCGAACGAGCACCACCTCGAATTCAAGCCGGCAGGCATCAGGCCGGAGCCGTGGGAGATTTCCGACACGCTCGCGGTCGTCTATTACATGGGCTGGACCACCTCGGCCAATCTCAGTACGGAAATCCTCGCTCAGATGCTGGTGGACAAAGTAGGGCCGGAACGGGCGCGGGAATTGTTTCCTCTCAATGTCAACCCTGAGGACCCGCGCGATGAAATCACCAAACCCGCGACCTCGACCATCGCGGCCGAACCGCTTCACCTGGCGGCGGACCCCACCTTGCAGGGCTATTTGGATACGCTGGGCCAGGGATTTGGCAGCAACAACTGGGCTGTTGCTCCCCGGCTCTCCAAGAGCGGCAAACCCATTGTAGCCGACGATCCGCACCTCGATGCCAGGATTTTGCCGGGCATATGGTACCCCATCGGAATTATTACGCCTCAGCTGCGGGCCGTAGGAGTCATGGTGCCGGGAATTCCCGGCATGGTGATCGGTCGGACCGATCGTTTCTCTATGGGGGTGACGAACAACTATGGCGACTGTCAGGATCTCTACGTGGAAACCGTGGCCCCGGGTGATCCTTCCAAATACAAGGAAGGCCCTGAATCCTTTCCGTTCGAAGTTGTCCGCGAGACCCTCAAGATCAAGGATAGCAGCGCTGCTTCCTCATTCAGAGAAGAGCCCTTGGAAATCAGATATACTCGGAGAGGACCGGTGATTTCCGGCGTCTTACCCGGAGTCTCCTCCGAAAAGGTAATCACCTTGCGGTGGGCTGCCGCTGAATCGATGGGACCCAAACTTGGCCTCGAAGAGCTGTTGACCGCGAGATCGGCACGAGAGCTACGCGAGGCCATTCGGCTCTTGACCCCTATCGTGCTGAACTGCGTATTCGCTGATTCGGATGGCCATGTGGGATGGCACGTATCGGGCAAGCTACCCATCCGATCCCAGGGAGATTCGACAATTCCTTACGTCATCAAAGACGGCACGGACAATTGGACCGGCTGGATTCCCTTCGAGCAAATGCCCAATTCAGAGAACCCTTCGCGTGGGTGGCTGGGAACATGCAATCACAAGACCATTGATACAAGTTACCCCTATTACTATTCTTCATATTTTGCTCCGTCGTACCGATACCGCAGAATCAAGCAGCTGCTGGAAGTCCCCGGCCCCAAGACGGCGGACGAGCACTGGGAATATCAGAGAGATCCGATGAATCTCATGGCTGCGAAAATAGCCCCCGTCATTGTTGATGCGCTTGTCTCCTCTCCTGATACTGGAGAAATGGGAAAAATACTGTCGAACTGGGATCATCGGGATGACCCGAGCCAAGTCGCGCCAACACTGTTCCAATTGATTTACAGGAACTTCTTTCGCCTCGTTTTTGAGGATGAATTGGGCCCTCATTTGACCGAAATGATCCTCCACGAGGGCTATTTCTGGCAGGAGAGGCTCCAAAAGATGGTGCTGGATGGATCTTCCCCGTGGTTCGACAATGTGCAGACGAGCGACAACACAGAAACATTGAAGGACCTGTTCCGCGACGCTGCGCTACAGGCTGACAAGCAGCTGAGATCGCTTTTTGGCCGAGATCGCAAGGAATGGACCTGGGGCAACGTTCATCAGATCGAATTCGTCAACCCGATCAGACGTGAGGGTTTCGGCAAGTCGCTACTAGGTGGTGGAAGGGTTCCGATGGGCGGTTCCCGGGAAACACTGTACTGCGCTTGGTTCGAGTACGACAAACCATTTGACGTCATCCTCTCCGCGTCATTGCGGATGGTGGCGGACCTCGGCGATCCGGACAAAGTCCTTGGCGTGCTTCCCGGCGGCGTGAGTGGGAGGACGTTTCATCCCCATCAAAAAGATCAGATCGAGCCGTTCATGCGAGGAGACAAGGTCTACTGGTGGTTCAGCGACAGGGCAATAAAAGAGCACGCCAAAGCCACTCTCGTGCTAAAGCCTCAGTGACAACTCATTGACTTCGAGCACCCTTTGTTTCACAATGCCTTCCTGCGTCCCTGCTTTCTCGAAAGTCACTGCAATCGCATGTGACCTTGGTCACGTCGGGATGAGTGTGTGGGCTCGAGCCAGAGCCAGGCTAAACCGCGCCCCTGGACCGCCGTTCAAGCCCTGTTCCCATCCCCCTTTTCTGTTAAATCCTGTATGCGGAGAATTGCCGTGATCCTCGACTTTCAGACAAACCAATTGACCACGGTTGAAGAGGTCGCCCGCGGCCTGTGGCGGGTCAACGCCCGCACGGATGATGACCTCTTTTCGGCTTCGCTCGTGCTGGACATCAGCACGCCTACGCTTGATATACGGTCGGCCGGTTTTAATATTTCGCGCGACGAGCTGGGCTTGCTGCACGACATGTCGCCGGCGATGGAGAAGCTTGTGGGTGTGCGAGTAGGATCTGGTATGACAAAAATCGTCCGCGCTGTGGTGCGGGACGAAGGCGGCTCCGACCGCGTTGCGGAGATGGTTATCGACGCAATGGAAATGCTCATCAATGCGCTCACCGTTCCACAGTTGCGCAAAGCCACAGAGTCGGTGGGCCAACCCGCGGCGCTCGATGGAGACGGCCCGAAAGTTCGGCTCAATAACGTGCTGCTCGGCGAGGAACAGATCAAACTTATGGCCGAAAACCCGCGACTCAAGAACAGTTGCGTAGCGTTTCGCGATCTGTGAGCTGCAGAAATGCGGCTCCCGACGAAGGCGTCAATCATGCTCGCGTATTCCAGGAACAAGTCGATAGGCGTTCAGAAGCAGTCCGACGATCTGATCGTCGTCAGCGGTGTGCTCGAGGACGAGCTGTACGCAATGGCTTGCGAGATTGCAATCAGCCGGCCCGGCCTTGTCATCGAGCGCGTCCAGGCTCGCATGAAGCGCTTTACCACGTCACGCTGTCCGCTTGCGGAAGGCATCTTTATCCGGGCGGAGGGCTGGAAGCTCGACGACAAGCTCGACGGTAGGATCAAGAAGGAACTTGGCCGGGAAGGATGCCGCCACATGGCAGCGCTCATGATCGATTGCTGCAGAGCCGCGGCCAGGGCGGAACTGGCGCGGAAATTGCGTGCCGCGCTGGAGTCTGATCCTGAGCTGGACAAGAAAGCGTTCACCGCTGAGTTTTTCGCGCGCCGGCCCCACCTCGAACACTACGCCAAACTGCGATAGCCTCAGCGGAGTTTCTTTATGCGCATCGACTTACACAACCATACAACCCTGTACTCCGAATGCAGCATCATGACCCCCGACCAGCTCATGACCGCGGCAAAGACGGCTGGACTTGACGCGGTATGCATTACGGAGCACGGCCGGATCTGGAGCCGTGACGAGGCTGGGCTGCTTGCGGATCGGCATGGTATACCCGTTTTTCGCGGCATAGAGATCACCACGACCGGCGGCGACATTGTGGTGTTTGGCCTCGAACAAGAGCCTGACCGAATGTGGACCCCTGCTGAGCTCAAGGCACGAGTGGACGCAGTCGGCGGCGTTGCAATTGCGGCGCACCCGTTCCGAGGCTTTCTGGTTTTCGGATTCGGGGCGCTGGAAATGGATATCGATTCCGCAAAACAAAACCCCACCTTTGCCCATGTGCATGGGTTGGAAGTGTGCAACGGTCTTGTCACGGAGCAAGAAAACGAGTTTGCCAGGCAAGTCGCCGAATCGTTGGGGATGCTGAAACTCGCGGGAAGCGACGCGCACCGACCGGAAGCTGTCGGGTCGTGCGTTACCGTCTTCAACGATACGATCGAGACAGAGGACCAACTCGTTGCCGCAATACTGAGCGGTCGTCACAGCGTGGAACGGAGGCAGTGATGCCGCATTTTGGCAATTTGCCGAATCCGCGGAGGTGCTATGAGCGCTGAAGAAATCATCTGGTCGAAGTGGACTCGTGGGATGGAGCATTACCTTCGGCTCAAGACCTTCCCAGTCGGTCTGAAGATGCTGGAAAAACGAGAAGAACTGGACTCGAACAGATGGCTTCGCAGATCACCGGAGCCGCTCACCCTTTGTCAGATGATTACCATTGTCCGCACGTTCGACTGGACGGTGGGCGGCACAGCGGAAGACCTCGTTCCGCCTAGTTGCCCGAGCGTGCTTGGCTTGGCCGAAGTGCCGGAATGGGTAGCCGACGGCACCATGCGCAGTGTGGTCTGGCTGGAGAAAAAGGAAGATGCAGCAGCGTGTGAACGCGTAATACAGCGAATTCCTTTCGGCAAGTACGAAGCGTTCATGCTCGCACCAATGGCCTATGATCCTTTCATCCCCGACATCGTGCTGCTCTACGGCAACGCTGCCCAGATGGCGCTTCTGGTCAATGCTATCCAATTCGACCGATACGAGCGCCTAGTTTTCTTCTCGGTCGGAGAGACTTCATGCTCCGACGTGATCGGCCGATGCTTCGTCGACCGTGTGCCGTCGCTCTCGGTCCCGTGCTACGGCGAACGGCGATTCGGCCACGCTCAGGACGATGAGCTTGCGATCGGTCTTCCCGCAGAAGAGTGCGGACGAATCCTGAAGAACCTTGAAACTCTTTACAAGCGGGGCATCCGCTATCCCATTTCGCACTTTGGCGCACAGGCGAGCCCATTTAAGGCGTTAGCGGCAATATACGGATTCGGACAGGAAAAGGACTAACAAAAATTATTTAATTAAATGTTACGTGCAGTTTTATGAAACCTCCCATTGCCGCGCTCAGCTTGCGATGACGCATGAGCACTCTTGTAGTGGCCTCCCGCTCGGTCTTAGAAGAACCCTTGTGCCCGAATCGGGAACTAGTTCCTGGTGCGAATGACACCGATCAGCCGTCCGAGGATCCTAACTCGAGAGCGGTCCTTGCCTCTGAACACAAGCGGCTTGTACGCCTCATTCGCCGCGTGGAGTTCCACTTCTTGCATTACGTCCGCTGCCCGGGCACAGGCGTCGAATACATGGGGTATGGCGGGATCATGATGAAGGTGTCCGCGGTTCCGCGGCTGTGACCTTTCCGCATATCCGAATCAGAGACGCGAGGCCGAATTCTGCAGCGTCACCCAAGGGAAATGTGCTCCGTAGCTTTCAATGTTGGGTTCTTCAGGCAGCTGCTCGTCGAGGGTCGGCTAGAAGCCGAACTCGCGGAGTATGTGGACTTCTCGAAAAACGCTCCCATCCCAATCAGTCCGGAAAGGGCGTGAAAACCAGCGGTGGGTAGTGCAATCAGCGGCCCTCCTTTCGCACGAGAATGCTTCCGAACATTGCGTCAAAATCCTCGGCCGTCACGTCCCAGCTAATGCCGGAGCTTTTGAGGAACTCGTGCCCAGCCCGGCCCATCTGCGCTCTAGCCTCAGGATCGTGGACGAGTGCTACGAGGCACTGGCGCAACCCTTGAACATCGCCCGGCTCGTGGAGAAGCGCGGTTTTACCTTCCTCCACCATGTCAGGAATGCCGCCGATGCGGGTCGCGATCACCGGCAATCCCGATGCCATAGCTTCGTTCACCACGTTGGGCCGGCCCTCCATCGAGCTGGGCAGACATAGGATGTCCGCAGAGCGCATTTCGCAGGCGACTTCTCCAGGTGCGAGGGTCCCTTTCCATTCGATTCGGACGCTCAACCCGAGCCGATCGGCCATTTCCACCAGCCGTGAGCGATCGTATCCGTCCCCGACCACGACAAGTGTCGTTCTAGCCAGATCGGGGCAAGCCAATGCTTCAAGCAGGTCGTGGAGCCCTTTTCTTGGAATGAGGCTCCCCACGAACAGCACTGTTGGATGCTCACGACGCAGCTTTTTTTCGGCAGGCGGGTGGAAGGTCTCCGTGTCCACACCGAATCGCGGGAGCCGGCATTTAGTCTCCGGCACGCCCAGTTCCACGAGGATGCGTACCAGTTCGCCGCTTACCGGCGCGATCACGCTGGCTCGCCGCTCTACCCATTTCGTGAAGACGCGCCAAACGAATCGATCCCGCGCGAGATATCCGTCGTCGCCTCTGAATGACACCACCAGCGGCTTGCCGGTCAGCAGGCTTGCCACTGCGCCGATGATCCCGGCGCCGAGCCAGTTCGCATAGATGAGATCAGCTCGCCGCGCCCCGCGGAGCGCATGAACCAGGAATATGAGCATCATGGGAACAAGCTGAATCCGAGCAAGCCAGCTTTGCGCCAGATTTTCCGGGATGCCGCCGCCTGTGCGGGTCAACCTTTCCAAAGAGCGCGGCAGGAAATAGCCGAACCTGAAAGTCTCGATGCCGTCGATCTCTCGTGCTCCGTATGTAGTGCCGTCCGATGGTGCAATCACGGCGAGATCGTACCCGCGCCTTTTGATCGCCGCGAGCAGCCGGGCGATGAACACTGACGACGGGTCGTGTTCGTGAGACGGGTACGATGTAGTGAGGACGAGGATTTTCGCTTTCGGCACAGCAGCTTACCTCATTCCGATTAACATTACGTCACCCGAAAGCTCAGAAGATTCGCGCAATATCCCTCGGAAGGCGACACAGGAGCGCACGGCCGTGTCCTCCTACACCGATGCACCTGTGCACTATCACCTCTGAAAGTAAACCGGCATCAGGCCCAAAACACATGCACTGGGGCGCCTCGGCCCACCCCGAATTCACGGTGCGCGTTGCCTCGGTTCACGGCGATCTCTAGATAACCAAAGCTGTTAATAAGCGCAATAGGCTGGCCGACTGCCACTTGGCCGAAGAAGCCGCCGAACGCGCGAACTCCCCGGTCCGCCACCGTGACGCTCCGGACGTCATGGTCGATCATCCCTGCTTCTATATTGGAACAGAGATTCCCGAATCGGTCCACGTGGATAACCTCGCCGTCCAGTCCGCTCGCGCAGCGCCTCACAGCACTGATTTCCAGTTGCACGAGATCGTTCACCTGCGGTCCGACGCTCTCGAAAGTCGCCCCTCGCGACAAGTGTGCTGCTACCGGAGCAAAGACGTCACGACCGTGAAAGGTGGGGTGCGGATTCGGGAGCATGTAGTCGGGGTTGGTGACTTCTCGGGCTTCCCGCGGATCGCTGCCTAAAACGAGGGAAAACAGGCCATTGTCAGGGCCGACAAACATCGACTCTCGGCAGCGAATAGCGACCCCGCGACGTTGACTGCCCACCCCCGGATCGACGACTGCTACATGGATAGTTCCCGCTGGGAAGTACTTTGTCGCTCCTTTGAGTACGAGCGCTCCTTCGACAATGGAGAACGGCTCTATTTCGTGGGTCACGTCAATGATCCGGGCAGCGGGATTGATCCCGAGAATGACCCCCTTCATCTGCGCTACAAAGCCGTCCCTTGTGCCAAAGTCGGTGGTGATGGTGATGGGTGCTTCCAATTTGAGCTGCGATCGCGTATTGTACGGAATTCCCGCGTCCAAAAGATTCCTTCGCCGAGGTCTCCTCTCCAGGAGGCGGAATGGGTTTTAAGCTCCAACTTACAGCGTTGATGCGTGCGGTAGCGGACCTGATCCTCCCTCGCACGTGCTCCTTCTGCGAGAGCGCGGCGCCTTTGGAATCCAACGAGGTGCTCTGCTCTGCGTGTCGTGGCGCTCTGCGTGAAATCGCTCCGCCATTGTGCCAGAAGTGCGGGCTGCCTGTCCAGACGTTGCTTCCCGACGGTCCCGAATTCTGCGGCCGCTGCTTGTCGTCTTCGCCGGTTTTTGGGGCCGCTCGTTACGGATTCAGCTACGAGGAATCCCTGCGACTGGCGATCCTCCGATTCAAGTTCTACGGCGGTCTGTCGCTGGGGTCAGCGCTGGCGTCACTCCTCACTGAAGCGTTTGACCGTCATTTCAACCGACAGGCGTACGACGTGATTGTTCCCATGCCGATTCATCCGCGACGACTGATCGAGCGAGGATTCAACCAAGCGGTGATCCTTGCGGAGGGGCTGTCCGCGGCCATCGGCATACCGGTGGACCGGACGTCTTTTTGCAAGATCAAGGATACTCCGCCACAGGTTGGGCTCACTGAAGCCCAAAGGGCTGCCAATCTTCGCGGCTCGTTCGCTGTGTCACGACCCGAGCGGCTGAAGGGCCGTCGTGTTCTTCTCGTTGATGATGTATGCACAACAGGCTCCACGATTGCGTATGCAGCGCAAACCATCTCGAAAACAGCGCCTGCTCGCGTGGATGTGCTCGCTTTGGCATTAAGACTTCCGTCCGGCGGAGACGGCACCGTGACCGCCGGGGACACGACAAACGATCACGTCGCGTGACAGCGTCCTCATGCGGGTATCGCGAAATGCGGATCTTTTGCTCAGGCTTTCCACCCGACAAGCATTGTTGGTTAGGTGACACTGCCGGCTTGCTCGGCAGTGTTTTCTGAACACGCACCGCCGGAGAGCCGGCAAGAGCACCCGCTCTACAAAGCGTGCTCCGCGTTCACATGTCGCATTTGGAGATAACAAACTCGTCCGAGGCGATCGGACAAATTTTTCGGTGCCTGCTATAATAACCGTCAAACCTTAAACCGAGCCACACCGTGCCCGGCACATCCTGAGGAGGCAAGCCATGGCCCTTATGACGCCCGAGCAGTTCGAGGAAAGCCTGAAATCACTCAAACCCCGCGTCTTCATGAACGGCAAGCGTGTGGAGAGCATACTCGAAAACCGCAACACGCGCACCGTAGTTGAGGCGAACAAGGCGAGCTATCGCTGGGCACTCGATCCGCGATTTGCCGACGTCATGACCTGTTATTCGCCGCTCATCGACGATATCGTGAACCGTTATACGTACGTGAGCGCGAGCAGAGAGGACCTCGTGGCCAAAGCGCGGGCGGGCACTTTCACTGCGGAACGGCTTGGCACATGTATCTATCGATGTGTGGGATACGATGCGTTTCATGCGCTTGCCGCGACCACCTGGGAGATGGACCGTGACCTCGGCACTGAATATTATCCGAGGTTCCTCGAATACTTGAAAATGGTTCAACGCAGGGACCTCTCGGTGGCGGGTGCGCTCACTGAGCCTCGTGGCAACCGCCAAAAGCGGGTCATCGATTGGCCCGACCCGTATCTCTCGCTGAAGATCGTTGAAAAGGGTAATGAAGGGATAGTGGTTCGAGGCGCGAAGATCAACATCAGCGGGGCGTTCGCGAGCCACGAATT
>JAIWNO010000145.1 GCA_020216785.1 Desulfomonile sp. | reverse complement strand
GAACTTGAACTGAGTCGACTGCCGCCAAGTAGTGTAAGCGAACCGGTAGTCGTCTATTAAGTGGTGAGTGAAAGGTATCTGAGTCTTCTCGAAGAACCGCTCCCAACCTATCCGCTCAGCCCAGTCACCTAACCGCTCGTACTTCTTAGCGTCCTTAGCGTAAACCTCTAATATGTTCTTAACAGCCTGAACAGTCGAAGGCCACCGAGGAGGCTCGTTAGGTATGAAAGGTATAACAACCTTCGAGAACTTAGGCTTAGTCATCCGGTTCGATAACTTACCACCAACTAATATAGCAACACCCGAACCAACGTCGTCAGCTAAAGGCATAGCAGCGCACATAGTGTAGCAGTTACCGCAGAACATGCACCGGTCAGCGTTAACCTCTAAAGTCTTTAAACCCGAAGCAGTCTTAGCAGGCTTTATAGCACCAGTAGGGCAAGCAGCTATAGCTAAAGGTAACTCGCATAACTTGTCTATCCACTCGTGGTCTATCAT
>JAIWNO010000144.1 GCA_020216785.1 Desulfomonile sp. | reverse complement strand
CCGCTGGTGCTTCTTCCGGTACTCCTCTATGTCCCGAGTCCAACCACCCTCAACCTCCTCCTCCTTCCAGAATATGTAAGGGTTCGACCGAGGCTCGTCAACCATCCGAGGGTCAGGGTCTAACTCAACTATCCGTAAGAACTCCTGCCACGACTTCCGCTGTATTAACTCACCTAACCGCTCCCGGTTCTTACCCTCCTCCATCCACCAGTCCCAAACCTTCTCTATTAACTCCTTTAACTCGTCGAAAGGAGCCTCCATCTTCATGAAAGGAACAGTTAAAGTCGACATCTGAGCACCCTCTAATATAGGAGCCTTAGCACCGAATAATATCGAAGCACCAGTGTCCTGACCTATCCGTAAAGCCTGAGGCATAACGTTTAAGCAGTGCATGCACCGAGTGCACTCCCGGTTGTTTATCTCTAACTTGTCACCGTCCCACCGCATGCACTGAGTAGGGCATAAGTCTATAACCTCCTTAACTATGTCGAACTTACCCCAGTCCCGACCAGCGTGAGCACCAGCGTTAGGAGCTATCTCACCACCAACGTAAGCCTTAACAGCCTTCTGGTCTATCCGTATGTCGTCCCGCCAAGTACCTATAACCGACATGTCAGCCCGAGCTATCGAAGCAACGCAACCGTTAGGGCAACCGTCGAACTTGAACTTGAACTTGTAAGGGAAAGCAGGCCGGTGTAACTCGTCCTGGTACTCCAT
>JAIWNO010000143.1 GCA_020216785.1 Desulfomonile sp. | reverse complement strand
TCAGGTCAACATAGATCGAGAACTTCTGGGACATGTATCCGATTTGTTTACGGATCTGTTCATAGTCTCTTGAAACGTCCAGCCCCGCGACCCAGCCTTGTCCCGAGGTTGGAGTGAGAAGGCCGCACAGGATCTTGATGGTAGTGGTTTTGCCCGCGCCGTTCGGGCCCAGAAAGCCAAATATCTCCCCGCGTCTCGTCTCGAAGGACACGTGATCAACAGCCACGAAATCCCCGAAGACTTTGGTGAGGTTATTAGTGAGCACCGCGATGTCGCTGTCCGGGGAATTCATGCGTCCGACTCCTCGTGCCTCATCAGCGACAGAAACACATCCTCCACAGTCGGGCGAATCGGCCTCAACGACAGGACCTCAATGCCGCGTTCTTCCAGCAAGCGTCTGATCGTACGTGGATCCGCGTCCTCATCGAGACCAATGTGCAGGCCTTCACCAAAGAGGTTCAAATCGAGGACTTCCGGAAGGTTTCCGAGAATCTCCTTTGCCTGGGCCATGTGTGATGTGACCAGCTCAAGGAAGTTGCCTCGTATGGATGTCTTGAGTGCGCGGGGATCGCCGCACCGGATGAGTGTCCCTTTGTTCATAAGGCCTACCCGGTGGGTTCGCTCGGCCTCGTCGAGGTATGCCGTCGAAACAAGGATAGAAATCCCTTCTCTGAGGAGGTCGTTGAGGATCCGCCAAAAATCCCGCCGCGAGACCGGATCGACTCCGTTGGTAGGCTCGTCGAGGAGCAACAGCCGCGGCGAATGAATAAGGGCACACGCAAGGGCAAGCTTTTGTTTCATGCCGCCGGAGAGCGCGCCGGCATACCTCTGTTGGAAAGGACCCAGGCGGCTGAATTCAAACAAGCGATCAATACGCCGAGCACGCTCCGATTTCGGCACCCGGAAAAGGTCCGCATAGAAAATGAGGTTCTCCATCACCGTGAGATCGCTGTACAGGCCAAATCGCTGAGGCATGTACGCGATGTGCTCTTTGATCTGCTCTGGGGAATCCTTCACCGAAACGCCATCCACCCAGGCGTTTCCCGAGGTGGGCGGAAGAATGCCTGCGAGAATGCGCATCACCGTGGTTTTGCCTGCCCCGTCGGGCCCAACCAGCCCGAACAGCTCGCCCCGATTCACGGTGAGATTCAGCTCGCGCAGTGCCGTTGTGTGACCAAAATCGCAGCAGAGTTTCTCAGCGCGAATTATGGGCTCATTTGACATGAAAAGGCACCCAAGAAATCAGGGGCGATGCGACGGACGGAATTCCACTTGATTCGCAGCGCTCGTTTTGGCTTCTCAGACGAGTTGCCGGAATTCTTGGCCTCTTGTGCCGGCTACGCTCCGAAAAATTGGTAGGGACCGGCGTTTCTGCCGGGCCGAACTTCTTGATTTGTTTGTTCATAATCCGTCGGAACCGAGGCCGGCGGCCACCAATCTTCAGAGAGCGTTTGTGACAATCGGACACTACTCCTGGCAATCGCTTTAGCCATAGGGGTTGAGATCAGTCGGACTTTCGGGGTGTGGATAACGTCCCCGGTTCGGCCGATTTGGCCGGCTGGTCGGTGAGGATGTAGCCCTCGGCCGGCATGCCGATTTTGAGTTCATGCTCCAAGTTTGGGATTGTCACCTTCACCCGATAGACTTGCTTTACTCGCTCTTCACGCGTCTGAACGTTCTTCGGCGTAAATTCCGCTCTCGGAGAAATGAACGTTACGGTCCCCATGTATTTTTTGTCGGGGTACGTATCTGTAGTGACCTCCACCTTCTGGCCGAGCTTGACTCTGCCCAGATCGCTCTCGGCCACATACCCCTTGAGCCAGACTTCGTCCAGCTTGGCCACGGTGGCAACCGTTGCCCCAGGCAGCACCACTTCGCCGCATTCATTGGACTTGACCAGTACCACTGCATCAACGGGACATTCCAGAATGGAGTGTTTCAGGTCAAGCTCGATCTTCTTGAGTTCCCACAGGGCACGCTCGAGGCGGTTGCGCGCGGCCCGGATTTGTTCCTCACGCGGGCCCGTCTCCATGTATTGAAGACGCTCCAGGGCGTTATCCCTTTCGGCTTGAGCAACTTTAAGAGCCGTCTTCTTGGCATCGTACTGTGATGCCGAAATCGCGTGCTGCTTGTACAAGCTCTCATACCGGTCATATTCGTCCCGAGCATTTGTCAAGCGGCTCTCGCAGGCGTTGAGCACAGCTCGCGCCATCTCGATGTCTTCCTTGCGACTACCGCGCTCCAGCTCATCAAGAACCGCTCTGGCAGCTCCGATTTCCGCCTCGGATGCACCCTTGAGAGCCATTAGCGTATCGGTGTCAAGTTCGGCAACGATCGTGCCCGCCTTAATGCGGTCACCTTCTTCAATAGTAAGCTTGCTTATCTGCCCTCCGATTCGGAAAGCCAAGTCCACTTCGGTAGCTTCAATGTTGCCGCTCACGAAAATGCGCGAGTCCTGGCGATTATTCTTACTCGCACAGTACCAGCCGATTCCTGACGCGGAAAGCGCTGCAAAGAGGACAACGACGACGACCTTTTTTTTCATCGTGTTCGGGTCCGGCGGAAATAGAGATTCGCTACGCTGCTGCACGGAGCGGTGTCTGTTCTATCAGCAAAAGCTGAGCGCATCAATAAAGGTCTTGTACGGCGCCCAAAATCCTTTTCACTGCCGAGCGGCAGCATTTTTTTGCAAGTAAAATCTCTAGAATACGCGTAGCATGTGGATATTGTAGAATTTTAATTGACAATTGACCGCTCGCATGCTATAAACGGACCATCTCCGGGAGTACCTGAAAGGACACGCAAACTGCCAAGTCATTTTCGTGAAGGCTTTCCTGACTCGCAATTTGCGGCTCCAGGGGCGATCGTCCACAAAACTCGACGCATTCGACGAGGTGACTGACATGGCCGGCTTAAAAAGAGATCACACGTTCCGCAGAGTAGGAAACGCGGCGTTGGTGGTCATTACGGTATTTCTCCTCGCGGGCCCCGCTCTTGCCTGGGAATTCGAGATGACAGGCACGTGGGAAAACCGGCTGCGGTATTTCGCCCGCATGGGAAACACGGACCTCTTCGGCATCGCGTCGCTTCAAGAGGGGCCTACCGCAGCTGCAGGCATCCTCCTGCCTTTCATCGGATTCGCGGGACCCAGTACTTGGGCCAGAGGCGCGGTTTTGCCCACCAACCTCGACAATGCAACCAGCCAGCTTGCCGCAGTTCCGGGGTACCTCATAACGCGCGGCGGCTTCTCCACGTGGGGCACTGACGCGGCGATCCACGACCAAAAGATGACTTTGATCCCCACGATCAAGGTCAACGACGCGATCAGGGTGCACGGCGTGTACACGGTCGGCGGGTATCGGAACAAGTATAATCAAACCTCTTTGGGCGCGACCAACGGCGTAGGTGTTCCCCCGTTCGAGCGGTGGTACATGCACGACTCCAGCCCCAATGCAGCGTACAATACCGCGGCCATCGGCAGTTGGGAGCAGTTCCGTGCAACATTCCACACTCCGTGGGCGACCTTCTCGCTCGGCGTCAAAGACTTCCCCTTGGGTGTGGCATCCAACCTCGCGTACAATACCCGAGCCAACGCGTTTCTGGCGGTTGTTCCTTACGGCCCGTTCCGCTTCCTGGGAGCTATCTGGTTAACCGACGGCCTTCTTGAGAGCTACCCGATGTCGCCGGACCGCTCGGGCAACGCGGCACAGAATCAGCTTTTTCAAGGTTATTTTATCACCTACCGCAACGGCCCGGTTGAGATTGGCGCCGGCCCTATCTGGCAGCTCCGACATCAGGGTGAGGGAGGCACCGCCGCGGGCCTTCCGGCTAACTTCACCATCGTAGATGTCGCGGTGACCGACTACCAAGTCTACTTCAAGTACTTCAACGGCCGGGTTTTTGCCAACGGTGAATACGCGTGGGCCTTGGTCAACCAGAATTTCGCCATCGGCGGGACAGCCCTCTCCACAGCATTGTTTAACGGTGGAGCGACCCAAACGCACATAGAGAATTACAACGCTTTCGTAGAGGCCGGTGTGGTTCTCGGACCCTCCAAAATCTCTCTCGTGTGGGCGCAATCATCGGGTCCGGTGCTCAACAACGGCAGCAACGTCGGCATGCAGATTGGACTGGGATTGACCGGCCGGAACCCGAAGGTTTACGCGATAAGGGCCATTAATTACCAAGCATTGGAGCCTTATGAATACCTCATGTTCAACACGTACGCCGGCGGCCTTCAGACATTCCACGCGGACGGCACCGGCCAGATGGCGGACGCCTTCGCCTACGCGGCGCGCATAGACCATGCGGTGGCAAGCAACCTCAACATCTGGGGCAGCTTCATCTGGGCACATCGCCTGGAGAAGGCCGGTGTTTGGTTCGGTCAGTTCGATATTAACGGGTTGAATACAGGGACCTTCGCAACCGCGACGGCTCTGAGGGCCCTGTACGGAGGTTCGAGCCCGTTTGTGGAGGACGGATTCATCGGCTATGAAGCCGGGGCCGGAATTGACTGGAAACTCCTCGAAGGCCTGACCTTCAAGACCCGATACGCTTTTTGGCAGCCGGGCGACTTCTTCCAGCAGGCGTGGCAGGGTATCGGCATCCGCGGCGGAGTCGTCGTGCCGAATTCTGGACAGCAGATATTTCAGGGCGCGATGTTCCTGAGTCGTGATCCAATCCAAGCGATCCAGGGGTCCATCCTCATTGATTTCTGAGAAACCTCATCCCGCCTAAGTCAAGCTGGAACCCCGGAGATGCCGGCCCTCCGGGGTTCTTGTTTGTACGCACCCCGTGGTATGATTCTTTGCCATGACTGATAAGATGGGCTTCAATTACTACATTATTCGGGAAGGTCTGGTGTTGGTGCGCGTGCCTGCCGGTTGTACGGACGCGGATGTGCAAGATTCAGTGGAATTCTTCGACATGCGTACAGGGGTTCAGGTTCGCGAGATCTATCCCCGGTTCCAAGCGGAAGAGCTTGACCGCGGGAAGTTGATCGCCGAGGAGCAGGCTGCTGCGATTATCAAGTCAGGCATGCCGTTGTTGGGAGGTCCGTCGGTGGATCTGTCCAAGGTCGTGAATATTCTTGAGGTCAAACAGCGGCGGCTCGATTTGGTCGTAGCGGATTCAATCCTCGACCAGGTCAAGGTGATCCGCGATATGTTCCAGGACTTGCTCAACGTTGCAGCGGTCGCCCGGCCGGAAGAGCGGTTCTGGCTATCGCAGCAAGTTCTGACATTTCTATCGAAATTCTCCGGTCGTGAGCTTAATGAGCTTCAGGAAGTCCTTGATTGGTTGAAAAAGAGGCCGCGCAAGTGAACTCAACGCCATAAAATGCTAGACTTAGGTGATCGATTAGCGGCCCCTTGACACCAAGCCACTGGGCAAGGGGAGGTGTTGACTAACGCGATATGCCTTGTACGGCGTGAGCCTGGGACCCGCGCCGCATGGGAGACTGCCGCTGACAACAACACAGGGATTTCTGGTACGAACATGCGTTCATCGGATACTATCCGCCAAGTCGGTGCAGGGGCCGATGTGTCTGCCCGGATTTGGGCGCACATGCGGGTGCCCCCCTCCAAAGCCATTGTACTATTTTGAACGTAATTTCCTCTGAGTCACTTACAAGAAGCCGATCCGCTGCCATAGAACCGGCGCGGCAGCCCGGATGAGGCAACGGCGGCAAAGTTCAATGTGTTGACAATGGTTACGATGTTGCGGAAAACCGTCTATCCCTTAACCGGCTTCACGGGCAAACCACTCCCCCAATACGCCTATGTGTTCATGACAGTGCTATTGGCTGCAGTGACCTGTTTTGCCACGAACAAAACCGTTGCAGCCGAGGACCCGTTCCGACTTTTCGAGGCCGGACAGGAAAACCTCCAAGCCGGTCGTTACGACGAAGCGGTGCGCGACTTTTCGGGTGCTCTTTCGCTCTTCCCGCCGGATGATCGGAACGCCCAGATAGTAAGGCTCGCACGGGCCGAAGCCCACTTCCGCAAAGGAAACCTCGACCTCGCATTGAAGGACGTGAGTACGGTCCTCGGTTTGGCCGGACTCGACGGCAAGAGCCGCGCGTCGGCCCTTCAGCTGCGCGGAATTATCAATTCAGGCCGCAATCGAGATGAACTGGCCCTCCAGGATTTCACCGATGCCATCAAGACCCGGCACGGAGACATGGAACTGCGTGCTTCGTCTTTTGCCAACCGAGGGATTACCCTTGTCACCCTCGGCCGATTTGATGAAGCGGTCAGCGATTTCAACAAGGCGATCGAACTCAACCCGAATTACGCGTTCGCATATGCAGGCAGAGGCAATGCGTACCTCCGCAAAGACAACCTCGAAGCCGCGCGCCGCGACACGCAGAAAGCCCTGAGCTTGAATCCGGACAGCGAAACCACCAAGATTGCGGAGAGAGTTCTCAAGTCCATTTCCTTCAACTTCACGGGCCCGGACCGCGTTTCAGTGCCTCTTTCCGACGAAGGTCATATTTTCGTTCAGGTGCGATTCGGCAAGCACGGCCAACCTCACCGGTTCATGGTGGACACCGGCGCGAGTTTCACCTTAATCAGCCGGGAACTCCTCGAAGCTATCAGCAGGGAGACTCAAGTACGGCAACTCGGGACGGCTCGGGTGATGACGGCTGACGGAGCGATGCACGAGGTTCTCCGCTATTCGGTCAAGGATGTGTATCTATTCAACTTTCCTATCGGGGAGATGCAGGTGCTTGTCTTCGCAGCCCGCCGTAAGGCAGGGCCGAACCTCTTTGGCGCGGGCAGCCTCAAACAGATCTCCATTTCCATCGACGGCGCGGCCGGTAAAGCGGAGATCCGGAGAATCGAAGGCAATCAAAGCAAACAAAGGTGATAGAGGGGTGGGGCGACGTGTAGGGCCGGGCTTAATGCCCAATACTTGTGACTTAAGAGTCCGGTCTTGAATTTCCAATGTGAGGCAGGCTTTCCAGCCTGCCCCACATCAAATCGCCTTAAATAACCGGCATTGGGCCTAATGCCCGCCCAGTCATGCTTTGGAGCTGTGCCTCAAGATTGAAACGCGCTGAGGTCCGTATCTTCGCTGACGGGCCCCAGAGCTACGACGGTGAACGCAGAGGAATCAAACAGCACTGAGGCTTCGGCCTTAAGCTCGTCTACGGTCACGCTCTCAAAGCCTTGGATCACCTCATCGATAGGGACATACCGCCCGAAATAGAATTCGCCCTTTGCCAACCGGTTCATGCGCGCGTCGGACGATTCGAGGGAAAGCATTACATGGCCTTTGAGCTGGTTTTTCGCAGTACGCACGTCCTCTTCGGTAAGAGACCCTGCCAGGCTGTCTACCTCGCTGCGAAGCACCGTGAGAAGCTCTTTCAGGCGGGAGGGTTCGCACGCGGCATAGATGCCCATTATACCTGCGTCGGAAAAGGAAGAAAGGAAAGAGTACACGGAATAGGCCAAGCCGCGTTTTTCACGGATCTCCTGGAACAAGCGGGAACTCATCCCTCCTCCAAGTATTGTGTTGAGAAGATACGTGGCATGGCGCCGCTCTTCCACCGCTGTCGGTCCAGGAACTCCGATGCAGACGTGCACCTGTTCGAGGTCCCGGTTCATGATGTAAGTGGACCTGCCGGAGGTTGGAGGAACAGGAGCCTGGATGGGAGCAGCGGGTGGCAAGCCGCACATGTGGCGATCGATCAATTCCACGAAGCGGTCATGTTCCAGGCGACCCGCTGCAGCCACGAACGTTGCTGCAGGGGAATATGCCTCGCGTTTGAATGCCGTAACGGAATCGCGCTCGAGTCCCACCACTGTGGGAATGGTGCCCATGATTGGCCATCCGAGCGGGTCATCGAGCCAGAATCGCATTCCCAGGGTTTCGTGGATAAGGTCCTCCGGGCAGTCTTCCAGTTGGAGGATCTCCTGACACACGACCTGCTTCTCCCGTTCGATTTCTTCCTCGGGGAACGAGGCATTGAGAAAGATGTCCGTGAGCAGATCCGCGGCAAGATCCAGGTTCTCGTCGGTGACCTTGCAATAGATGGAAGTCATCTCTTTGCTCGTGAAGGCATTGAGCACTCCGCCCACTGAGTCGACTTCCCGGGCAATAGAATAGGCGGACCTCCGCTCGGTCCCCTTAAAGAGCATGTGCTCGATGAAGTGGGAGATGCCGTTGCGACCAGCGTCCTCGAAACGGGAGCCGGCCCTGATCCAGATGCCCATCGAAATGGAATGGACGTGAGGAAGACTCTCGGTGACTACCCGAACACCGTTTCCTAGTGTCGTCTTTCGGTATCGGTCATCGTCGAACAGTGTTGTCAATGCAGGGATTCCACCCTCTCAGACCAATGCGTCATCAAATCAGTAACAAGGTCGTTGCAGGGGCGCACCCGCGTGTGCGCCCTGAAAGCCGGGCCGACATGTAATCGGCCCCTACCGAACGTCGTTGAAGTTACCTTTTTGAGAGCGCATCGGTATCAGAATTCCTCGGGCTTTTGTCCGATGGCATCTTTGCGGGAGAGTTTGATCTTTCCCTGCGGGTCAATTCCGATGACCTTGACCGGAAAGCGGTCGCCCTCTTTACACACGTCAGTGACCTTTCGGACTCGTTCGTGCGCAAGCTGGGAGATATGTACCAGCCCGTCGGTGCCGGGGAAGATTTCCACAAAGGCACCGAAGTCGGTTACTTTCCTCACCACGCCCATATAGATCTTGTCGATTTCTGCGTCCTGCGTGAGTCTTCGGATCTGTTTGCGGGCTTCTTCCGCTCCTTGAACGTCCACTGACGCGATAACCACTTTGCCCGAATCATCCACATCGATTTTGGTGTTGGTTTCTTCCTGAATAGCACGGATGACCTTGCCCCCCGGACCGATTATGTCACGGATCTTATCGGGGTTGATGAACATGACCAGGATCCGCGGAGCATAAGGCGATATTTGCTCTCTTGGTTTTGGAAGAGTCTTTTCCATAATGGAGAGGATATGGAATCGGCCTTCCCTGGCCTGATACAGCGCTTGGGTAAGGACATCCCGAGTGAGACCGTCGATTTTGATGTCCATTTGCACCGCGGTAATGCCCTTGCGGGTTCCTGCGACTTTCAGGTCCATATCGCCATAATGGTCTTCGTCTCCGATAATGTCCGATAGTGTCACGATGCGCTCGCCGTCTTTGAACAATCCCATTGCTATACCGGCAGCGGGATCTGCGATCTTGACTCCTGCGTCCATGAGCGAAAGGGATGCGCCGCAGACCGTCGCCATGGACGACGAGCCGTTGGATTCCAGGATCTCCGACACGACCCGAATCGTGTAAGGGAATTCATCGTCGTGGGGGAGAAGATACGCCAGAGCGCGGGCCGCCAGCGCGCCGTGCCCGACTTCTCGTCTGGAAGGCCCCCGGAGGAACTTAACCTCACCTACACAGAACGGCGCGAATTTGTAATGCAGGATAAACGACCTGTACGATTCCCCTTCGAGCGCCTCGACCTTTTGCTCATCGGAAGAGGTGCCGAGCGTCGTAATAACGAGCGCCTGTGTTTCGCCCCGCGTAAAAAGAGCACTCCCATGAGTGCGCGGCAGGACACCCACATCGCAGGAGATGTCGCGGATGTCAGTGAAGGATCGCCCCCCGATGCGCGTGCCCTTTTCGAGGATCATTTTGCGGATGTACGATCCCTGGATTTCGTCCATGTATCCGAAAATTTCGGATCGTCTTGTCGCAGCTTCGTCCCCAAGGGTCTTGAGAAAATCCTCAGCAATCTTCTCCAATGCCGCATAGCGGTCAAGCTTGCGGTGAATCTGAAGTGCACTTTCAATAGCATCCCCACACTCAGCCCTGATCCGCTCGATAAGGGCCTCGTCCTTAGCGTGCGAGGGCACTTCGCGTTTGGGCTTGCCGGCTGCTTCGCGGAGGTCTTCCTGCGCCTTCAGGATCTTCGCTATTTCGTCGTACGCGGTGAAAATCGCGTCGAGCATTACCTCTTCAGGAACCTGGTTTCCACC
>JAIWNO010000142.1 GCA_020216785.1 Desulfomonile sp. | reverse complement strand
GCCCTCGACCATCACGATCCCTTTGGGGCCGCCCACAACCGTGAGGTTCAAGTCCGAGTATGCGTCTTCCACCGGGGACGGGTTCACTACGAAATGGCCGTCAACTCGTCCGATTCGCACAGCACCGACTGGTCCCAGGAATGGGATATCAGACACGTGGAGGGCTGCAGAAGCTGCGTTAATGGCGAGTATGTCCGACTCGTTTTCTCCGTCGGAAGAAAGGACCGTGGCAATAATCTGCGTCTCTGCGGTGAAGCCCTCGGGGAAGAGCGGCCGAATAGGTCGGTCGATAAATCGTGAGGTAAGGATTTCCTTTTCGGTGGGGCGTCCTTCACGCTTGAAAAAGCCGCCGGGGATTTTCCCCGCGGCGTACGTCATTTCCAGATAGTCGACGGTTAGCGGAAAGAAGTCGATGCCTTCGCGTCCCTTCTTTTCGGCAACTGCGGTTGCGAGGACCATGGTCTCGCCACACGTGCTCAGCACCGCTCCGGAGGCCTGTTTGGCCAGGCGTCCGGTCTCGAATATCATTTGCTTGCCTGCAATCGTGCACTTTGCGGTATGGTGCATACTAGTCTATATCCTTTTGGTCAGTGAAAATATCGGGACGGAGCCAGGCGATGGACCTCTCTACGGGGAAGCTCACTTTCTAATGCCAAGATCCCCGATGAGGCTCTTGTATCGTTCGACGTCCTTTGCCTTTAGATAGTCCAGAAGCCGTCTCCGTTGCCCGACGAGCTTGAGAAGTCCTCGGCGGGAGTGATGATCTTTCTTATGTACCTTAAAATGATCTGTCAGGTACGAGATCCTTTCACTCAAAAGAGCAATTTGTACCTCGGGTGACCCCGTGTCCGTTTCATGGAGCCGATACTTCTCGATAATGCTTCGTTTTTTGTCTGTCTCGAATGCCACCTCTTGTCTTCCTCCTGAACATTTCCCTTAAGTATAACCGTATTTTCATATCACAGGCAAATTTCAAAGTAAAGCCATCCCGCGGCTTCGCTCTTGTCAGTGGTATCGTCCCGACGCTGAAAGGTTTGATTCGCTGCTGAATTTAAGCTAATATAAAATATGAGCAGGAAAATCGACTGCCCTTCTTCCATCCCGTCGCATGATACACTCTGTTGCCAACAGGGCCCGCGAATGAGTCCTGGGACCCCTTCCGAAGCAAAGGAGAAAAAGATGGATTTCATCGAGGCTCTTGCCGCCGCTGCCGGACAGGAAAACCTCACGACATCCCCGGTGGATTGTCTCGCTTATTCAAGGGATATGTCCATCCACTTCGGTGTGCCTATGGCCGTTGTTTTCGCTCGCGGCACCGAACAGGTGAGCGCAATTGTAGCGCTTGCCAATTGTGAAAAGGTTCCGGTAGTCGCCCGAGGAACCGGATCTTCGGTGACGGGCGCTGCGCTTGCGGCCAAGGGAGGGATTATTCTCGACTTTACCAAGATGAATCGCGTTATCGAGGTGAACAAGGCCGACGGATACGCAGTAGTGGAGCCGGGCGTTATCTGCAACTCGCTTAATGCCAAACTTGCGCCGACCCATTTCTTCCCGCCGGACCCCGGCAGCGCGGCGATCGCCACGATAGGCGGCATGATTTCCACCAACGCCAGTGGTGTTCGAGCGGCAAAGTACGGAACTACGCGGGATTATGTCAAGTCCCTCACTGTGGTACTCGCAGACGGTCGCGTTATTCGCACCGGCGACAAGGCGCCCAAGAGTTCTGCCGGTTATGACTTGACCCGCCTGTTTGCCACAGCTGAGGGGACCCTCGGTATTATTACCGAGGCCGTAGTGAGAATCCTCGCCATGCCCGAATACGAGGCATTCGCCAAGTCGTCATTCCCCGGCATTGCGGAAGCCGGTCTCGCTGTTGAGAAAATTCACACCTCGGGCATCGAAATGGCCACGTGCGAGATCATGGACAGCGTCTCACTGGATGTTTGCCGGGATGCGCTCAAAATGGATATCCCCAAGGAAATCAATTGCCAGCTCTTCATCGGTCTCGACGGTACCAAGGTCGATGTGCAGAATCAAATCAAGAAAATCGACGAAATTTGCGCATCCGTTGGAGGAATCGGAAATGTCTGGTCGGACAATCCTGTAGAAAAGGCCAAGCTGTTTGCGGCCCGCGGGGGGTTGGTGCCGGCTATGAGCCGCCTGCAACCGACGCATCGACTTGTGCCGCTTGTCGAGGACTTCGGCGTGCCCATCAGCCGTATCCCTGAAGCTATCGCCGAAATCCAAAAAATCGGTGAGAAATACGGCTTTCCTGTGGCAACTTTCGGCCATATCGGCGACGGCAACCTCCACGCCACATTTATCATGAATCCGATGCTTCCCGAACATTGGGACAAGGTGAAGAAAATCGCACTGGAGTTTATTGACCTCACCTTGCGCTTTGACGGCACCTTGTCCGCGGAACACGGCCTCGGCATGGCCAAGTCGCCTTACATCGGGCAGCAGCTCGGCGAATCGCTCAATGTCATGCGCGAAGTCAAAAAGGCCCTTGATCCCAATAACATACTGAATCCCGGAAAGATGGGATTTGACGACGCCATCCGGGACATCCTCGACGAGAATACGTTCGTGGAGTATCTCGAATCCCCTGAAAAGGTACAGCACTTCTCGGAGCAGGTGGACAACGAGATTATTGCCTGTATCCAGTGCGGCTTTTGTAGAGCAGGCTGTCCAACCTTCGCGGAGACCGCGCTGGAGTCCCTCAATGCCAAAGGACGTGTGACGCTGGCCCACAACATGCTCATGGGCAACCTGCAACCCTCCGACGACCTTGCCAAACGCCTTTATCAGTGCATGCTCTGTCTCAACTGCCGCTCGGTTTGTCCCGCGCAGGTGAAGGTCTCCGATATTGTCCGCGCGGCGCGTGAGCGCCTCGTGGAATCCGGATACCTTCCGGAAATCTTCAAGCCGGTGCTTGCGTCCATGATTGACGCTGCCAATCCGCTGCTTGCCGCGCCGGACAAACGGGCCGACAGCTATCCGTCCGGCTGGCGCAAAGCTGTGCCTGGTGAGACTGAGGCAGTGCTCCATCTTGGGTGTGTGACGAGCTTCCAGGATGTGAAGACTATCCCAGCGTTCATGAAAGTACTCGACAGCGCGGGCGTTAACTACGGCGCACTCGGCGAAGAAGAGCCCTGCTGCGGGTATCTCGCCTATCTGGTGGGCGACATGGAGACCTTCCGAAAGGCAATGAGGATCCACGCAGACCGTATGACGGCTTATAAACCGGCTGAGCTGATTACCACCTGCGCGGGCTGTCTCAAGACCTTCCGGGACCTTTACCCGCACTACGGCGGAAACGGCGGATACAAAGTGCTTCACGCTGTCGAGGTGATCGAGAAACTCGTTGCGAACGGGAAACTTACCTTCAAGGCCAATGCGGAGCCGCTCAAAGTCGCGTACCATGACCCGTGCGACATGGGCCGGCACATGGGCGTGTACGAACCACCGCGAAACGTCCTCAACGCCCTTCCCGGCGTCGAATTGGTCGAGTTCCCGCTGAACCGCGCGTTGGCCAAGTGCTGTGGCGGCGGCGGCGGCGTAAAAGGCTTCGACAACGAGATGGCCGGAGAAATTGGATACAAGCGACTCCTGTCAGCCATTGACCTTGGCGCTGACGCGCTCGTCTCCGCGTGCCCCTCGTGCAAGAGCACCTTTAATCAGGCTGCGGCTCGCGCCCGCAAGGAAAAGAAGGGCAAGATCAAGGTGATGGACATCACCGAGCTGGTGGCGCAGAGACTCGCCTGATACCAACGACCATGCCCCGGTTTTGGGCACAACGAATCATGAAAGTCGTCGGCTTCGGTGAACGCTCCGTGGCTTCGCCTCGGAGATGGGTATGAAGAGCGCCACGCTGCGCCATCCTGCGTAGGGGAAACTCCATCTCCCCTCCGCACCTCCCCATACGCCCATCCGATAGCAGGTGCTTATGGTGACGACTTTCATGCGAAGACGCTTTTCGGAATGATAGCCGAGGGAGGCCCTTTCTCGTTTAAAGGGGCCTCTCTCGGCTCTCTTCCCAAAAACTTCATGCCTATTCAAAACTGCTTTGCGACCAAACTTGTATGAAATTGCGTTCAACACGGTACAGCGGGTCTGAGATCCGCCCTTAAATGAAAGTATGTCACGATTTTCGAGACCTTATCTTGCGGCGGACAAAGTGGGAGGACACCTTGGAAACGATCTGCAGGTCAAAACAAATCCGGTGGCCACGGCTTGGTGACTGCATACGCCGCTCGCTGTTCGGGGTTGCTCAGGATAGGGGGCGTGGTGACAATGATTTCCTTGAGTGAGTTGTCGAGCGTAAATTCCACCTGCCACTCAATGTCACCGCAGAATTCGTAGAAAAGAATGACCTCCATATCGTCCTGGTCGCGCCAGTACGGCTCGCCAAAGACAGCAATAAATTCGGCTTCTGTGGTGGCTGTGCTAAGACGATACTCGCGGCCGCGCCACTTCACCATCCCGGGGAAGGGCTGGAACTTCTTGTCCGACACGTCATCCCACACGACCGCGAAGCCTTCGATCGTGTCGCAAGTCGCGTCGAACTCGATACCGCGTGAGTAGTAGCAGTATCGATCGTCTCCAAGGGCTTTTCGGTCTTCGGGTGGGCCGAGCCGCGAGAGCCATTCCGTGGGGTCGCACGGCCGGACATCGCAGAGCGCGTGGCGATCCAGGTCGAGCACGAGCTGGAGACCTTCCACGGCTTGCCAGTTGTCGCTGGGATGGGACTTTCGGAAGAGTTTATCCAGGATACCCATATGCCCCCCCGAGAAGCTATAAGCTCATGGCCAGCATTGCGTATTGATATGACCGAGATGTGTGGAGCCGGCGATCTCTGCCATCTAGGGACGACCGACGGGTCGCTCGGTGGACACGATTTCGCTGCCCGAGACTTGCGACGACGGATTGGGAATACGCCCTGACAATCGGTGCATGCGCCTTCGGAAGGAATGTTGCGTGGCAGATGTCCACTGCGAACTTGCGTTCAAGATGGTACGATGGCTCTGCGCACCTACCTGTGCGCCCAGATCCGGTCAGACCACGGGTCTGCCCCTACGCTGGCCAAGGCGAACAATATCGACCTGATCGCACGTTGGCGTAAGGCCTCGCCTTCATCATTTTAATCGGATATACCGCGCGTTGGAGATTGCTTCGTCGCTTCACTGCTCGCAACGACAGCTCCGAACGTGTCATTGTGACCCCGTTGAAAAGCATGGGAAGCAATCTCCTTCAACTCGCATGGACAACCGCATTTGCCCCATTTTGACATCAGGTGGGTCCCGGGATTCTCCATTACGGAAGCCCCCGGAACCTCCCACGCAAGCTCCGTCTCCTACCGCTTGCCCCACACGAGGCTCGGCTCACGCCAGTCGGTGACGGGCACGAAAAGCTTCTTTTCCGCGTCGCACTTGAGGACGCGATAGACGTGGCTGCCTTTTCTCAGATCAGGGCCGAACTGGATCTTGCCGAGGCCGCCCGTATCGAAATCCTTGATATTCTGGAGCGTGTCAACGAGCTTTTCCCTGGTGAGGTCTTTGCCGCAATCCTGCAGGGCCTTTGTCAGCATCATGAGCGGCGTCCACATGACCGGAGCCAGCGGCCACTCGAGGGCTTCCTTGGCGTTGTGTTTGGTGAAGATCTCTTCCATCTTCTTCCACCCGGGCACACCCTCGGATCGCAGCCCCAGGTCGAAACAGTGATAATGGCCGTTCGGCAAGTCCCCGGCCATGAAGGTCCTCGGGTCGACAGTCACGTAGTCGCCGAAGAAGATCGGCTTCCACCCCATCTTGTTTGCCTCTGCGAGGAAAGCCGCGTACACGGGCGCAAAACCTACGAAGAGGCAGTGGGTGACACCCGCGGCCTTGAGCTTCATGGCCTGGGGGTTGAGGTTTTTCTCTCCGCGTTTGTATCCGGCCTGAGCAAACTTGAAGCCGTACTTCTTTGCCGCCAGCTCGAGGCCTGCTACGCCGTCTTTCCCATATTCATCGTCCTGGTAGCAAATCCCGAATTTAGCGTCTTTGGCCTTTAAATCGTTGATGATAAAATCCACCAGCACGATCGAGCCGTCCCGGTTTGAGTTCGCGTAATGGAACAGGTATCGGTGCGGCGGATCGAACATGGTCTGGGAGGTCGCAGCCGTGGTAAATACGGGGATCTTGACCTTGTCGATGTCTTCCAGGATTGCCTGGCACGGCGTAGACCCGTACACCGCAGTCAAAGCAAACACCTTGTGCTGGTCCACCAGCTTTGTGAATGCACCTTTGGTCAGCACGGGATCGTACTTGTTGTCCTCAATGACCGTGTCAATTTTTCGACCGTGAATCCCTCCCAGGTCCTCATTAACATGCTGTTTCCATGTGTTCAGGATGAGTGAGCACATTTTGCCCAGATAGGCGGCAGGACCCGACATGTCTTGAAATGAGCCGAACAAGATCTTGTCGTCGGTGACGCCCACTTCGGCCTTGGCTGCCGGAATCGCCACGAAGCTGATTGCCGCAGCGACCAACAGTGCCAATCCATATCTCCGGAACGCAGTCATGAAAACCTCCTTGGTTGGTTGATGGCTTAATACGTGTAAGGCCAAGTCTTGAAGTAGCGTTTTATCCTGATCCAAATGCCGAATAAGCCCTGAGGCTCCAGGATGAGGAACAATATAATCACCAGACCGTAAACGACTACGGATATGCCGCCGATACGCGGGGCAAGCGCGGGGTATGCCGTGGCGATTGGCCCGGACAGTGCGTTGATGGCCTCGGGAAGCAGGACCATGAAAATGGCTCCCAGAATAGTCCCCAACACAGTGCCCATGCCTCCGACGATGATCATGGCAATATAGAGAACCGACTGATTAAAGGTGAAATGATCCGGAGCGATGAGCCCGATCAGATACGCGTAGAGCGCTCCCGCGAGACCTGCAATGAAGGAGCTTACGACAAACGCGAGGATTTTATACTTCGCGAGATGAATCCCAATAATTTCCGCGGCAATGTCCCGGTCGCGAACAGCGACCAACGCGCGGCCGGTCCGGCTCATGGCCAGGTTTTTGGTGAGCAGGGCCGTGACGACCGCCAAGATGAGAATTACGAAGTAGAAACGGTCGTACGTGCCAAGGTTGAGCCCCAGGATCATCGGCTCCGCGAGCTTGATGCCCTTGTCGCTCTGGGTCAGGCTTTCCCAGTGGTAGATCACGTGCTGAGTAATAAATTGAAATGCCAACGTGGTAACGACAAGGTACAAACCCTTGAGACGCAACGTGGGGATGCCGACGACGGCTCCCGTAAATGCGGCCATGACCGCTCCGGCGGGCAGGCACGCGATCATCGGCCAACCGGCCTTCGCGGACAGGATCGCAGCAGTGTAGGCCCCCAGCCCCATGAAGGCCGCATGGCCAAGCGAAATAAGGCCGGTCATCCCCGTAAGAATGCTCAAGCCAAGGGCCCCGATGATGGAAACCCCCGAAACGCACGCGATAAAGACGAGATACTTGCCGGCCCACCACGGTAGGGTGAGCAGGAGCACAGCGAGGATCGCGAGCGCGACCTTGGCGCTCGGGCTGGGAAAGATGCGCAAATCCTGCTTGTAATTCCGGACGCAAAACCTGGTTACCGCCATATCCTCTCACACCCGCTCTATCTGTTTGGTTCCAAAAAGTCCGTAGGGTCTGACCATCATTACGATCAGGACTATCACATATGCGGCGATCTCATTGATGCCCGCTCCCAAATAGCTCTCCAAATAAAAGCCTGCCAGATTCTCGGCCACACCGATTATCAGTCCGCCGATGATGGCCCCGGGAATGCTGTCCATACCTCCCAGGATCATTGCGGGCAATGCCTTCAGGCCGGCATGACTCATGATCGGTTCAAGGTATGTAAACGTCGCCAGCATAATCCCCGCGACAGTGGCAACTACTGAAGCAATTGCCCACGATGCGGTGAAGACGCGCTTGACGTTAATGCCCATGAGAAAAGCCGTGGTCGTGTCTTCTGCTGTGGCCCGCATACTCAGACCTGCTGTTGAATATTTGAAGAACAGAAAGAACACCACCAGCAGCACTGCCGTGGCAAGGATCGTGAACACCTCGGCCTGATTGATGACGGCTCCAAAAACGACGAATGGATCGGACGAAAACGGCTTGGGGAATTGGAGTTCCTCATATCCCCAGATGAGACCCGTGAGTCCGCGGATAACGTTGGCAAGCCCCAGCGTTACCATGATTACCGCCAGGACGGGTTCGCCCACCATGGGCCGTACGATGAGCATCTCCAGCAGCGCAGCTACCACGATCATTAAGACAAGGGCGGCGAAAAAGGCTGCAATGAACGGCAAGCGGAGTGTCGTGATAAGAGCGAACGCCAAGTACGCGCCCAACATCATTAATTCGGGTTGTGCGAAGTTGAAAATCTCGGTTGCCTTGAATATGAGGACAAAACCCAAGGCGATCAGAGCGTAAACGCTGCCCCAGGCAAGGCCGGTGACCACGAGTTGGAGGAGAATCTCAAAACCCAATCTCAACCTCTCTTCGATTTGTACATTTCGTCAATGATGTCACCGAATTTCTTGTATACCGTCTTCCGCCGCAGCTTGAGGGTGGCGGTCAGCTCATCGTCGTCGTGATCAAGTTCTTTTTCCAGCAATCGGAATTTCTTGATCTTTTCTACCTGGGCGAAGTCCTTGTTGGCTTCTTCCACTTCCGAAAGGATGAGTTCGTTCACTTCAGACAATTGGGCCAGGCTCTTGAAGGTGGTGTACGCCAATCCCTTTTCCTGGGCCCACTTGGCGACGTTGTCATATTCGATCTGTATAAGAGCCACCAGATAAGGCCGTCGGTCGCCGATCACCACCGCTTCGTTGATGTACGGGCTGCACTTGAGTCGGTTTTCGATTTCCGACGGCGCAATGTTCTTGCCGCCAGCGGTGATGATGATTTCTTTCTTGCGGTCGGTGATCTTCAGGCGCCCTTCCTCGTCCAACTCGCCGACATCCCCGGTCTGAAGCCAGCCGTCAATCACGGTCTTGGCCGTGGCTTCAGGGTCTTTCCAATATCCGGCGAAAACATGGTCGCATTTGAGCAATATCTCGCCATCGTCCGCGATTTTGATTTCGACGTTCGGGATCGGCTTGCCAACATACCCGAGTTTCAGATCATCGAGGCGATTCATGCATCCGATGCCGGTTTCTTCCGTCATTCCCCATCCTTCGACGACCGGAACACCCAACGACATGAAGAAGAAAAGAACTTCCGGCGCGATGGGAGCGGCGCCGCTGATGGCGATGCGCGTCCTCAGCAGGCCCAGTTCTTTCCTGAGGTGCCGGAATACCAGCAGGTTTCCGAGAAGATGCTGAAACCTCAGTGTGAGAGATGGTGTTTGCCTCGCAAGGCGCGTCTCTGCCATCCGTTTGCCGATGGGCATTGCCCAGGCGAAGGTTTTTCTCTTCAACCAGGAGGCATCCTTCATCTTAATGGTGACGCCGGCCATCATCTTTTCCCAGATTCGCGGTACCGCCAGGTAAAACGTCGGAAGGATTTCCCGCATGTCTTGGACCACGGTCTCCACACTTTCCGCGAAGTTGACCGTGGCTCCGGAATTCAGGGGTAGAAACACCGACATCATTCGTTCGGCCACGTGGCACAACGGCAGATAGGAGACAATCTCGTCCGTTTCGTACTGAGGGATGACCTGCAAGGCGTTCTTTACCATGCTGACCACGTTTTGGTGAGTGATCATCGCCCCTTTTGGCGGCCCCGTCGTCCCGGACGTGTAAACCATGATCGCCACATCGGACGGATCGATCTGCTCAACCAGCCGCTCATATCTTCCCGGATCGCTTTCGTCGGCTTTTCGACCGATGTCTTCCACCGACTCGAAAGACATGATGTCCGGGTCGTTGTAGTGGCGCAGTCCCTTCATATCCACAACGATCATCTTCTGGAGCAGCGGCAGTTCGTCCTTGACCTCAAGGACTTTATCCAGCT
>JAIWNO010000141.1 GCA_020216785.1 Desulfomonile sp. | reverse complement strand
CGTAGCACGATTACCCCCTCACCCTAACCCTCTCTCTGAGGGAGAGGGCCGGGGTGAGGGTTGCAAAGACCCGTTCTAGGACCCGTCGTGCTACGATTTTCAAATCCTCCCAAGTTTTGAGACAGCCTCTTCCAGCCTGCCCCACATGAGTCCAGCAGTGAACCTACCTTTTTCTTCCGCCTTTTGCCAGAACTCCCTTAGTGGAAGGAACCCCGACAACTCTGGCGTCGAGTTCCATCGCTTCCCGAAGCGCCCTGCCGAGAGCTTTGAATAACGCCTCGGCCGCGTGGTGGGGGTTGGTCGCATATACCACCGCCGCATGCAGAGTGATGCCGCCTCGGTCCACCAGCGCTTGCAGGAAGACCGGCACGAGGTCCAGCAGGAAGTCACCCGCACGTCGGTTGTCCAACGGATTGGAGTACACGAGGAACGGCCGGCCGGAAAGATCGAGGCTTACCGTCGCGAGTGCCTCGTCCATGGGCACGGACGCGGAGCCGTACCGACGAATCCCTGCCTTTTCGCCCAGAGCTGAGCTGAGCGCTTCACCCATGCAGATGCCCACGTCTTCGACGGTGTGGTGATGATCCACATGGAGGTCGCCTTTGGCCTTGATTTCAAGGTCGAGCAATCCATGCCGCGCAACGTGGTCCAGCATGTGATCGAAAAAGCCGATGCCTGTATCGAGCACGGCTTTTCCCGTGCCGTCCAGAGACAGCCGGATCACGACATCGGTCTCGGACGTCCGGAGGGACGCATCCGCGGTCCTCATCTTTCCTCGACTTTCTTTGCGTGCTTCAGACAATGTCGTCCTTCTCGCGGGTCACATCCGCGCCGAGGTTCCGCAGCTTCTCGTCGAGACGGTCATACCCTCGATCCAGATGATAAACCCGGTGAATATGGGTGCTGCCCTCGGCAGCAAGCCCCGCCAGGACGAGCGATGCGCTCGCCCGCAGGTCCGTGGCCTGCACGTGCGCGCCGGAGAGCGACCGCACCCCGCGAACTGTAGCTGCGCGGCCCGAAACACGGATATCCGCGCCCATGCGGACAAGCTCCTGCACGTGCATGAACCGGTTTTCGAATACGTTCTCCCTGATGACGCTCGTGCCCTGGGCCAGTGACATCAGCGCCATGTACTGGGCCTGAAGGTCCGTTGCAAAGCCGGGATACGGGTCGGTCGAGACGTCTCGACCGGCGATTGGGCCGTTGGATCTCACCCGAACGGAATCCTCTCCCACGTCGACCTGCAGGCCGACCTCCTGGAGTTTGTCCAACAGAGCGGACACATGGTCCGGCCTGGAGTTGGTGACCGTCACGTCGCCCCCGGTGATCGCGGCCGCGATGAGATACGAGCCCACCTCGATCCGGTCGGGCATAACCTCGTGAACAACTCCGTGAAGTCGATCCCGCCCTTCGATGACGAGCGTCTCCGTGCCGGCCCCTTCAATGGCCGCGCCCATGCGGTTGAGGACATGGATAAGCTCGCCCACTTCCGGTTCGACCGCGCAATTTCGGAGCACAGTGGTCCCCTTGGCAAGTGAGGCCGCCATGATGAGGTTCTCCGTGCCGGTCACGGTCTTGAGGTCAAAAGTGAAATCGGTAGCTCTAAGCCTGTCCGCACGGGCGATCACGTACCCCTTGTCGAGCTGAATTTCGGCCCCCATCGCCTCCAACCCCTTGAGGTGCTGGTCGATAGGTCTGGCGCCGATCGCGCAACCGCCCGGTAGACTCACGTCTGCACGCCCTTCCCGCGCCATGAGCGGTCCGAGTGCGAGCACCGACGCTCTCATGGTCTTAACAAGCTCGTACGGCGCCGTATGGTCTGTTATCTCGCACGCTTTGATCCTGAGCGTGCCGGGGGTGAAATCGTCCAGGCGCACACCGAGTTGAAGCAAGAGCTGTTTTGTGGTGCGGATATCCCTCAGGGCCGGAACGCGATGGAAGGTCATTTCGTCGCTCGTAAGCAGCGCCACGCACATTAAGGGAAGGACGGCGTTCTTGGCGCCGCTGGCTTCCACCTCCCCTTTGAGTGAGGCACCGCCTCGGATGACGATCTTTTCCATTACCTTTACGTTCCTTCCGTGACGAACCGTCCCGGCCGGCGGCGCAAGGAGCGGGATTCGTCGCTTGGTACGGCATATCACAAATGCGGGGACATTTCGCAGACAACGTGGGAGGGACAGGCAGGATGCCTATTCCACCAAAACCAACCCGCATAGTGGGACCGGCCTACAGAGGCTGTCTCAAAACCTGCGAAAATCAATAACTATAGCACAGTTAAGACCTGTTTCCGCCTTTGTCGCCTTCACCTCGACCCTTCCACAGAGGGGGGGAAGCTGTTGGAGCCGATTTCTGATCCTCTCTCCTACAGGGGAGGGTGAGGATGAGAGGGAAATCGTGCTACGACCGAACCCTTTGCAAAGATTTTGAGACACTCTCTGCACACCGGCCCTTGACTGACCGCTCGCGGAGAGGCCAGACTCCCTATTCACCCGAGACCCGCCAAAAGATATGAGTTATCCCGCCTATGAAAAAGAGCACTTAAGCGCCGAGCATGCAACCCTGCCGGCATGGCGCCCCACCCGCATATACCATCTTCAAGTGGCGTGCGCAACTGATTCACTGTTGCGCGGGCAGGGCCTACGAATTGGGCGGTGGGTGGAAAAACGAAAAAGTATGCGGCTGCTGTCCACAATGTTGACGCTATAGTCAAGTATATTGACAGATGCAAAAGAAGGCAAGAATCATGCCACTCCCCGCACTGCCGCCTCCCTCGCAAAACCAAGTGACAGAACCACATATTGAGCGTGTGGCCCGACTTTTGCGTCTTCGATTACCGGGATGGCGGGAAAGGTGTACGTGCAGGGCCTCTTGTTTTCTTCTAGACACAAACCGGCTTCAGAAGCGTCGCGGACGCCAAACGACTCGTTTTCGACCCTCGTGTGCTTCGCAAAGAGGGCCGGTGACAGCTAAATCACTCTGACGCGTCAGGGTTCCCCCAGGTCGCGGGCGCGGATACCTGGGTGGGGAGCCTGAATCGCCGCTGCGAGATTGACAAGGAGGGGGCCGGGTATGGGGTTCCTCGTCCCCGGAGACATTTTTTATAGCGAAAAGGAGATCGTTGAATGAGAAAACCCGAAATCGTGGCTCTTGTTTCCGAGCGTGCAGGCATCACGAAGAAGGCCGCTGCACAGGCATTGACCGCCTTCGTAGATACGATCCATACCTCGTTGCAGAGCGAAAACAAGAAAATACGGATTGCAGACCTCGGCACCTTCAGGGTTATCGAAATGGCAGCGCGTCGGGGTGTGAATCCTCGAACCGGTAAACAGATGACGATCAAAGCCATGAGACTGCCGAGGTTCTCTCCGTCAAAAGCGCTCAAGGGAGCCGTACTCGGGAAGAAGTGACACTCGTATTGGTGGCCGAATGGGGCTGGGCAACAATCGTGAGACCACTTCCGCTGCCGAAGGTTGGCCATAACCGTTTCTCTGAAGTTCTGTCGGGGCGGTCCTGCAATGCCGGGCAAGTCAGGCTCGCGGGACAAGCGGGATTCAATTCGTGATAACTTGCGAGAATTGCTGGACTCGGTACCGGAAGCGGAGATCGGCATTTCCGGCCCATGATCGCTGTGTAGTTGCCACCACGTATTCTATGCAGCTCGAAACATTGGGGGCATGGCACCTCCACGCCGCTACGACCGTCCAATCGGCATCGTTTCGGGTGGATGAATTTTGCCGCAGTGAGGCGGCACCACTTTCGGTTGGGGGGTAAGCACCGTATCCGATCGACCACAGGGGTGAGATGGTCTCGGGAGACAGGTGTATGGAGTGCGCGGGGGGCAACAGGAAAACCGGGCACCATTCCAAGCCCGGTTTTCTATTGTACACCTGCTGTCATCCGCACCGCCTCGCAGAATCGATTGATTTCCTCTTCGGTGTTGGAATAGTGCACCGACGCGCGGACAACACCGTCGGCGAGGCCGCGGCTTTGCCTGTCAAGGAGGTATACCCGGGAGGTGACACCGATACATTCATCCCCAATCGCGGAGCCTCCACCGCACTACCTCCGGCAGGTGCCGTCCCCAGTAAATGTCACGATCCCGCAGCGTGTCCGTCCGGGATTTTGTACCATATGCCGGGAATTTCACCTAATTCGGCTCGCAACGCGTTCATGAGATTGCTCATCCGCGTCCAGATCGGATCGAGTCCCCCTTTCAGCGTGTAGTCGCTGGCAACGCCGAGCCCGTTCAACATCAATGGGCATTGGACGAACTTCGGACACGAACGCCCTCCAGCTTCAGCAAGGCCTGTTTGATGTGGGTGCCCGACGAGAACCCTCCCAAGGCCCCGTCGGCCTTTACCACCCTATGGCACGGAATGAGAATCGGGACCGGATTTTCACCGTTTGCGGAGCCCACAGCTCGGGCCGCGCGAGGACTTCCAATCGCCGCGGCAAGGTCCGCGTACGACCGCGTTTCTCCATACGGGATACGGGTTAGTTCCTCCCAAACCTTACGCTGGAAAGGCGTGCCCGTATCGACGTCCACCGGAACCGTAAACGCCGTCAGGTCTCCGGAGAAGTAACGATCGAGCTGTTCGATCAGTCTGTTCATGATCGGGTGGCCATCTCGCTTTCTTACGGACGACGGAGGAGAAATGAACGATATTGAGCGCACTCCTGTATCAGAGACACGCAGCTCCAGCCACCCAACCACGGGAGAGAAATAGTCGTGAACGTACGTCTTGGTGCTCATTGGATTGCCCCGGTCGGTTTGTAACGACTCAGCGGAACCGCCTTGCATTTAAAATCTCATATTAGCATAGTGCTCAAGAAAGAGACGCGTCGAAGGCCGGCCCAAGATGATTATTGCAGCGAGGAGATTCGGCTGTGAACCCAAACGCTGACAAAAATCCCCGTCATTCCCGCGTTCGTGGGAATGACGGCTAATCGATATCCCAAGATCCATTCGACACATGCCGGGTTTACCGTGGGATTCAGTCACAATCCCTGAGAAAGTGTGGATGTTGTATTGAGGCCTGAATTCGGAACAATGATCCGCGGAGCGGTAAGATTTGGTGTACCGTTCTCCCGCTACCTACTTGGGATGAAATTCCCGCCCGTCCTGGCGGGTTACAAGATTACCCACCGGTGCAACCTGAGGTGCATGCACTGTCCGTACTGGAAACGCAATGGCGAGGAGCTGGACTTCGGCGGAGTGATTGCGACCCTCGACGGCTTGCGGCGACTCGGTGTGCGCATCCTTATCCTTGAAGGCGGCGAGCCGCTTTTGTGGCGAGACAGGCACTATGGAATAACCGATGTAATTACGGCCGCGCGGCAGCGCTTCCCATCGGTTTGTATTACTACGAACGGAACACTGCCATGGGACGGCCTTCCGGCCGACCGGATCTGGGTCAGCCTGGACGGACCGCGGGCCGTTCACGATGAGATCCGAGGAGAAGGCGTGTTCGACCGCGTGCTGTCAAACATAGCGCGCTGCGGTCAGGGTCACGCGTTTGTCAGCACCACCATCAACCGACGGAATGCCGGCTCGATCCCGGAGATGCTCTCGATCTTGCGGGGAAAGGTGCAAGGTGTCACCATCCAGTTTTACTACCCGTACGGAGGCCTTCCTGACAACCTCTTTCTTAGCCCGGAAGACAGATCGCCCCTCATGGACGAGTTGATTCGTCTGAAGACGTTGGGCTATCCGGTGGCCAATTCCATTTCCAGCCTCCTGGAGATGAAGAAATCGGTGTGGACGTGCGAGGATGGTCTGCTTGCGAACGCTGAGCCGGACGGGACAATCAGCCGGGGGTGCTATCTCAAGAATCGCGGCGCGTCGGTGTGCTCATTGTGCGGGTTCACCGCGCACAACGAAATGACGCTTGCATTCAGAGGACGCTGGGAATCGATCCGTACCGGTCTCGACATTTTTTTCGGTCGGACGGCAACGGCACTATGAGTCTTTTCTTGGGATGAAAATGGCTGTATAAGATAAAGAGGTTGGTGTTCATCCGGCCAGCGGAGGTGGAAGAGTCCCGGTGGGCTCCGCGGTCTTCAAAACCGTAAGCAGGGCGCTAGCACCGTCCTGGGTGGGTTCGATTCCCATGCACCTCCGCCATTCGGTTCCAATGTGAGCAGGGGCCGTGCGGTTCCTGGTTCTCCTTCCCGATCGACGCGGGGTGGCGATGGCGAGGGAGATCGGCAAACAATTCGTTTTCGCATGGATCACGATCGCGTGCCTTTTGATTGCGCCAATGCGCGATTCGGCCGCGCTCTCCATGTTCCTCCCTATTCCTCCTCGCCAAGTGGATCAAGCAGCCAAGGCAAAAGCCCAGCAGGCCGCGGAGAGGCTCCTCACAGGTTGGCGAGAGGGCAAATTCGCGCCTTTGCCCGACGAGTTCACCGTTGAGATGGCGGCGAACTTTCCGCCGGAAGACCAACAGGCGGCTCACAACAACCTCAAGGCCCTCTTCGGTGAATTGCGGTCGCTTGAATTCGCGGAGGCCGTATCTTCGCCGACACTCGCCGGTCATGTGATCTATCGCTTCAGAGGCAAGTTCTCAGCTACCGACGCGGATCCCGAAGTCCGAGTCCTTATGAACAATGAAGGCAAGATCGCCGGTTTTTGGGTCAGGCATTGGATGGATGAGGTGCATTGAGACAGGCTGCGGAGTGTTTGCTGCAAGAATTGCGAAAGGGATCATGTCTTGGCTCTGTGGGAACAAATTCGCTCGGGGACCGAAGTGTCGGGAGGAGCCCCGGCGGGACGACTTTCAATGGTCCCTACGGGACCCAAGAAGACCTGGACGTCAGCTGGACGCTTTACAAAACTATGCCCCAGCAGCATCAACGTACGCGGTGGCTTCGATGAGCACCTCGAGGCCCAGTGGTAGTGCGGCCACGATTACGGTACTCCGCGCCGGCGGGTCTTTCGGAAAGAACGCGGCGTATGCTTCGTTCATGAGGTGAAAGTCTTCCGTGTAGGCCATATACACGACGCAGCGGACCACATCCTCCATTGACGCTCCTGCCGCTTTGAGAATCGTCTTGATGTTGATCAATGCTTGTCGCGTTTGCGCCGCGATCCCTCCATCGACGATCTTTCCGGTGGCCGGGTCGACGCCCTTTTCTCCGGAAACGAAGATCCAGTTGCCTGCGACGACTGCCTGAGAATACGGACCCACAGGCGCGCCCGCGGCCGGCGCCTTGATGGTTCTCTTCGGCATGGAGCAGCTCCTTCCGACGTCCCGTGGTCGAGCAGATATAGCACGGGAGGAACTGTATGCTATCATATTAAAGTGGTGTATATTAGTAAAATGAAGGGCGGGACGGCAAATTTGACACACGGGAATCGGCACTGCGATGCCGAAGCGGTGGACGATGCAGGTGTTTTCCGCTGAATTCATCGGAGCAGCCGAAAATAAGCGAAGTTATCCCAAGGGCGGGCGCGCCGAGATTGCTTTCGCCGGGCGCTCGAACGTCGGCAAGTCATCCATGATCAATACTCTCCTGGGCAGGAGGACGCTCGTACGCACGTCAAAAACTCCGGGGCACACGCAAAAGCTGAATTTCTTTCTCATTAACGACCGCTTTGTATTCGTGGATCTTCCCGGTTACGGGTACGCGAAGGCTCCGGAAGCTGTCCGGAAGAAATGGCGGCCGATGGTAGAGGAATATCTTCGGAACCGCGTAGAGCTTGCCGGCGTGGTTGTCATCATCGATGTCCGGCACGGGCCGACGGACTTGGACAGGCAGCTCATCGCATATCTGGCTGCACACCGGATCCCGACGATCATCGCTGCGACCAAGGTGGACAAATTGTCGCGATCCGGCATCACTGCACGGTTGTCGCTCATCGAGGAGGGCCTCGGGAATTCGCTGTCGATTGTCCTTTTCTCAGCAGCGACGGGCGAAGGAAAAAAGGAATTGTGGAAAGAGATCAAAAGTCTTATAGAGTGAAGGCCGTCGGGGAGCGGACGGGGGATTGCGGCCGGCCCGCCGCCGGCCAATGCGTAACGGACTTACCTCTCTGGAAAAAGAGTTATTCCCTATGATCAGAAAAATGCTCATTAATGCCGCTCACCCGGAAGAATGCCGGGTCGCGGTCGTCTGCGATGGTATTCTCGAAGAATTGGATGTCCAAATCAGGACTCACGAGCCAACCCTCAGCAATATCTACAAGGGGGTTATTACACGGGTCGAACCTTCGCTCCAGGCTGCTTTCGTAGATTACGGCGCGGCTCGCAACGGGTTTCTGTCACTCAGTGACGTACATCCTTCGTATTTTCCCGATTCCTTCAAAGATGGCAAGCGGCGGCCACGCCTCGAAGAGGTATTCAAAAAGGGCGATCACGTGATTGTCCAGGTGGCGAAAGAGGAGCGGGACAATAAGGGCGCGAGCCTCACCACCAATATTTCGCTGGCCGGCCGGTATCTCGTGCTCATGCCCGGCACTGATCTGCACGGCGTCTCCCGAAAGATCGAAGACGAAAAGGAAAGACAGAAACTCAAGGAAATCGTCAAGCAGCTCAAGCTCCCTGAACACATGGGATTCATCATCCGGACCGCGGGTGTGGGAAGAACCAAAACGGAGCTTTCCCGTGATTTGGAGTACTTGCTGAAGCTTTGGCATTCAATCGAGGAGAACGTGGTAGAAAAGGACGCTCCGGCGCTGCTTTACCGTGAGCACGATCTGGTCATTCGCTCGATTCGTGACCATTTCCAGTCGGACATCTCGGAAATCCTCGTGGATGACAAGGCAGTTTACAACAAGGCACGCGAGTTCTTCCGACAATTGATGCCCAAGTACGAGAATATAGTGAAATTGTACCAAGAGAAGCGTCCGCTCTTCAACAAGTATCAACTTGAGGAGCAAGTGGAGCAGGTATACCGTAAGCGCATCCGTCTCAAGTCCGGCGGGTACATTGTTATTGAGCCGACGGAAGCGCTGGTGACGGTTGACGTGAACTCCGGCAGCGCGACCCGAGAGCGGGGAATCGAAGAGACCGCGTACCGTGTCAACATGGAAGCAGCGCCGGAAATCGCCAGGCAGTTGAGGCTCAGAGACCTTGGCGGCATCATCGTCATCGACTTCATCGACATGGTCGGCAAGAAACACAAGCAGGACGTGGAGAAAGCTCTCAAAGACGTGCTCAAGAAAGATCGGGCCAAGACCAAGGTGCTCAGGATCTCGTCTCTCGGGTTGTTGGAACTCTCGCGCCAGCGTCTCAAATCGGTGCTCGGCACGGGAGAGTATCTGGATTGCCCGCACTGCGAAGGACGAGGAAAAGTCCGGTCCGTAGAAACTGCGGCCCTGTCGATCTTCCGGCGAATCAAGTCGCTTGCCATCAAATCCGATGTTGCCCAGGTGTGTGCCACGGTTCCGGGGCATGTCGCGGAATACCTGCTCAACAGTATGCGGTCGCTCATTGTTCAGGTGGAGCGCGATTACGACACCCGAATCACTATAGTCGGCCGGGACCCACTCCCTGAGCATGAAGTGACCATTGAAGCCGTGAAAAGGGAGACCGTTGCGCCCGCCGGGGAGCCCGAGCTTGTCGCTGCTCAGCTTGGTCCCCCCGAAGCGGCTCAGGTCGAAGAGCAGCCGGCCGTGGAAGCAGAGAAGAAACGCGAGCGAAAACCTCAACGGCGCCGTAGAAGAGGGAAGAAGAAGCCCATCGCGGAAGTAACCGGGGAGCAATTTGTTGCCGAAGAGGAAGAAGTCGAGGAGGTGGCCTTTAGCGCCGAAGGGCCACTCGAAGAAGAAATCGTCGGGCCTCACGGCGAGAGCCTCGAGGCCGAAGCCCCTCCCCAAGGGGAATCCACAGAACCTGAAAAAATGACCGCGACGGAAGACCCTCCACTCGCTGTCGTTGCGGAGGAGCCTCGGCCACCCTCCGAACAGCCTGCGGAACCAGCCGAAGAGGAGCCGCCGCACAAGCCTCCCAAGCAGCGATCCAGTCTGAGGCGCCTGATTCCGTTTTTTTGACCAGGT
>JAIWNO010000292.1 GCA_020216785.1 Desulfomonile sp. | reverse complement strand
CGTGCCCCGATTCGTGCAGCCTTCCGGTAAGGAACACCGGACTGATGGTGTGAACCCCCACGGTCAGGGCCCAGCCGCTCATCAACACCCCGAAGTGCCGAAGACTCGGGGCAGTGAAGCAATCCGCAAAACGCACCTTGTCATACTAACTTGCAATCAAGATGTACTATGATATGGGCCTTGTCCCCAGGGAGGGATGCCCATGGGGAGAAGGCCGGATTTTTCGGTGGAGATGGTTGAGGCTGCCCGGGAAGTTGCGAGAAAGACACGGGACGCCGGCGAGTTGCGTAGGGCAATTTCAGTGGTTTTGGCCGGAGTGATGGGTTTGACGCTTCCTCGTGTAGGAGGGGCGATTGGGCGTTCTCGGGCCGCGGCGGCCCGTTCCCATGCGCAATTCAGGGCGTGGTGTTCCGGTCGTCAAGATAAAGGGGAAAGCCGGGGGGGCCGGAGACGGGCATATCTCACCTTTGAAGAAGAAAGGGAATTCCTGTCCGGTTTCTTTGAGGTCGCTCCACGAGGAGGGATTTTGGTGGTCAACGAGGTACGCGCCGCTCTTGAAGAGAGACTCGGGCATACGGTGGCCGAAACTGCCGTATACCGGATGTTGGAAAGGCATGATTGGCGGAAAATAGTGCCGAGACGACGCCGTCCAAAGGCCGATACATCAGGGCAGGAAGGATTCAAAAAAACCCGGAGGAGAGGTAGGCGGGGAGCAGGGACGGCAGGCAAAAAAGAAGAAAAGAAAGAATGTCCTGCTTATGTTTCAGGACGAAGCCCGCTTCGGCAGGACCAATAATCCTCGCAATTGTCGGGCTCCGCCGGGCGTGCGGCCATCGGTGCCTTGTCATATGGTTCGCGAATACACGTACGCATATGCGGCCGTAGCGCCGGCTGAGGGGATTCCGGATTCTTTTGTTCTCCCTGTGGTCAATGCTCAAGCCATGTCCCTGTTTCTCTTCGAGGTATCTCAGCGCCATCCGGACGACTTCATCCTCATGGTAATGGACAAAGCCGGAAGGCACCAGGCCAAGGACCTTAAAGTCCCTAAGAACATGCGGATCATTTTCCTGCCTCCCTACAGCCCTGAACTCAATCCTGTAGAGCATCTCCGGGAGGAGATCCGAGAAAAGCGGTTCCCGAACAGGGTTTTCAAAAGCCTGGACGCAGTGGAAAAAGTCCTGGTCGGCGCTCTCCATTCACTGGAACAGTCCCCGGAAGGAATAGCAGGCATAACGGGCTTCAACTGGATCAATGATCTCATCTTGAAGGCAACTTAGTATCAATCTGAAACGGCTGTGGCAGTTTCCGCTTGCGCATCGGCGTTCCTCCCCTTGCTTTTTTTCTCAAAGCGTCTATGGCAGGAGCGCCGATGATCTTCAAGGAAATCCGCTGCAATATCAAACTATTGATCCAAAAAGGGCAAAACTATAGGCCTTTTTGGAAAAGCCAGATAAAAATAACGCCTCAAAAAGCCTTTTTTGGTAATGGAAGGATGAAGAGCGTAGGAATTGATTTTTGCTTGCTTTTTTAGGAGGAAAGGAGGAAACCCTCTGTTACGTAGAGCTGGAACTCTCGGGCGTACTTATCATTGGAATAACACGGTTGCCCGGCGAGCCCATAGGAACTGAAGGGATAACGAGCGGCTTTTTTTCCTTGATCATCCACGGACAATGTGCCTTAATATTACCGCAATGCCAATATGATGGGACAGATTAATCAGGTATTCCATCATGATTTGGCCCTCATATTCTCTCTTCCAGGAGGCCGCAGTGAGCATACCCTGGCAGGAGCTGGACCGTCTCCGGGATTTCTTTCGGCTGGAATTTCTGTTTAGCGGACTTGAAGTATCGTCCACCCTCGTGATTGTCGCTCGAATTGTGGTGCTGACGCTGGTCTCTGTCGGGGTGCTGTGGGCCGTTCTCAAAGTTATTCTCAAGGCCCTCGAATGCCTCCAAGCTTTTCTGGCCGGCTTAAGCAAACTTCCCTCCTCGTTTTTTCTGCTGCTCATTTTGGCAGCGCCATTGTCACCCGACAGCCTCGGTGCCCGATGGACCGGCTACCTGTTGTTGATCCTGGCTCTGCTATGTCTGGCAGCAACAGCTGTGGTGTTGGTGGTATCCTGGAAGTACGGAGTGGATCAGGCCCTCCGATTCATTAATACAATCCGCCGACGGCCTCGAGACGATACTCATGAATTGCGTGAACCTATGCCTTCCCAGGACTGCACAGCTCGCGACCTCGCCGTTTGATACGACATCGCCTAGCTGAGTGCCCTGTTTCACTTCGTATCGAATATTTCATACCATGGCGTCTTCTCCTTTCACGGGCTCATTTTACGATTCCCGTTGTCGTTGTCTTCACATATCTTGCTCTCTCGGTTGCACTGCTCCCTGTCCGGACAGGCGTACGCTTTCAGTCTTGCGGAGCGGCGGATTGGGTGAAACGTGCCGTTGCGCCCCCCTGAAAAGTAGGGGAAGCAATCTCCTTCATGATGCGTAGGGAGTGGTGCTTTGCCGTTTCACTCCTCGCAATGGTCATGAATACCTTCACACGCACAAGCACCCCTATGAACATCCCGATGATCATGGCCTGCACGCGCATGATCACCGCTGTGTCACGGACCCACGAACACATCCATCCCGGCCATGGGGCCGAAGCCCATGACCACGGGCACTAGTGTGGATCGATTCAGAAAAGCCTGTAAGTGGTCGTCGGCAACGGTCTTGGATGGGGACGGATCCGATAAGTCCGGGCCTAAGGTCAGGAAACATGCGCAATGGCTCTCTTTCGTGCATAAGTGGGATCGCAAATCTTCATCATCAAACGCTCCATGACTATTTCCGGCGCGGCCCCTCCTACCCGCGTGGATTTCAGCTGAATGTCCGCCTCCAAGAGTGCTTCCATGATCGCGGTCAGCCGCTCCATGTCGAACTTCTGAGCGTCTTTCAGAAATAAGTAGAGCGAATAGTCCTTCATGGCCAGCAGGCTGAACTTCCCCTTCGAGATAAGTTCCGGGTGTTCGTCCCGAACCTGCCTGGCAACAGGCACGAACTGCTGGTAGGTCATCGCGGGTCTCCAGTGCCTCCGAAATAAGGTGAACAGCAATTCCCGCGCGGCCATGAGCCTCCGAAATTCGTTGGCAATCATTGACAGTGTTTGGAGAGGATGGTCCACGATTTTCAGGTTCTCGTAAAGCGCAGGTAGGCATTTCGTGATTTCCGCACTGCGCACAGCGCGATTGATCTCGTAGAACGCCGTCTCGTGAAAGTCGTTAAAAACCGCTTGGACGTCTGCATCGGTGATGTCGGTACGATCGCCAACGTATCCGATGAGTTTTTCAACTTCACTGTGGAGACGGCGCATTTCCTTGCCTGCGCGAGCGTACATGGTGTCCAGTGCTTGATGGCCGATGGTTTTCCCCGCTCGCTCGATAACTTGCCGCACGCGCTCCTCGAAGAACGCGCGGTCCATTCCCGCTCCCCATTTCTCCTCACGGACCGAGCACTCCACGACTCGTCCGCGCTTCTCTATGATCTTGAAAAGCCTTTTTCGCTTGTCCACGGCAGCTGCGGTAAAAATGAGCACCACGTCTTCAGAAGGATCTGCGTCGATCAATTCCTCCACCGCGGCTTCGTCCCCTGTTGAACCGACGCGTTCTCCCGACTCCACGAACAATCGAGCAATCTTCAGGAGGGTCTCCGATTCCTTGGCAGCAGCCGAGCCCGGATAGAGCTCACCGAGCCAATCCTGTCCGGAAGTCAGATCTTCAAGGCCGAGCCCCGCGATGCCGAGCACTTGGCCGAATACGCGCAGAGCGGCTTTGCGATCGTTGGCTTTCCAATGCCCGATCGCCTTGTCCACAAGCTTATCCCGGTCCACCTTTCCAATGAAGAGCGTGGTCTGTTCCACCAGTACCACCCGGCGGCCGCCAAACAGCGACGGCGTTGACAGATGCACCGCAAGCGCGCCGGTATCAAGGTTCGCGCCATCCAGGACGATGAAATTCGTTGAGCGTTCCTCAGGAGAGAGGACGTCGGCAACCAGAGCGCGCACCTGCTCTTTCACGAGGAATTCATCTCCGTAAAGGAGCTGCAGACGTTCGGACGACGTCTCCCTGTGCGGCGCGATTTGATCTTTTTTCATGGTGAGTCGAACTTTTTTGGTACAATGTGGTCATTATAAATCGCACAGGTATGCGCGTCAAAAAAACAAAAGCTTAGGAGGCCGCGCGGAATCCGACCGTGGTGTCCGATTCCGAACAATGCGGAATCTTGAAGCAAAAACGTGTGGTTAGTGAGTGGAAACCACCCGCAGGTGTCTGATTTCGGACAGTTCAACGCGCTGGACGTTGCGGTATTCTTAGGGGTATGTCGTTGGAATCGTTTCTCTTTTATATTGGCTGCCACACTTGGCATCACCTTTGCGTAAACGTTGTGCATGAAAAACAAAAAGGGAATCAGGATGAGCCAACAGAGCGAACGATTCGAAAAAGCCGTCGACAGCCAGGAAGAGATCATCGCAACCCTCATTAACCCGATTCATGTCTTTTCCGGGGCCGTGTCTCCGCGAGACTACATCAACGCGCAGAAGCAGCTTCTTCGGGACTTTGGCGAGGACATCTACTTCAATTGGCAGCTTGAAATCCTTCACGCGGAAATCGCCTCCATTATTGAGGAGATTAAGCTCGACAGCAACGGTCCTCGGCCGAACACCGACATGGTCGGCCAAGCATAACCGACCGGCGGTGCGAAGTCCCGTTCAGATTAAAGAACGGCCACAGCGGCAACCACCCCAACACTCCCTTCCTTTCATCCCGCAACGGGCTCACGCATGTGGGAAAGGTACGGGCGGAGAGGTCTGACACGAGTCCTCTTCGCCCAAATCGTTTTCGGAGTCCGTGTGACACTTGCCACATAGCCGCCCGCGCGGATCATTTCTTGGGAAACGCATCAGTCTAAGCGGCCTTGCCGGGAGGTATTCCGATGTTCGCTGTCTCCGACGAGTGGAAGCGCACGTATCCCGATGCATTTGCCGGCGTTCTGGTCATGAGCGGCGTCACCAATCCACCCGGTCATCCCGACCTCAATCGAATCAAGATCGAGTTGGAGGATCGCCTGAGGGATCGTTTCGAGAATGCCGCGCAATTGAGGGCGAACCGAACGATCCGCGTGTACAAGGACTACTACAAGCGCTTTAAGAAGAGCTACCACGTTCTCCAACAGCTCGAATCGATTGTGTTCAAGGACAAGTCGATTCCGGTGGTGTCGGCGCTCGTGGGAGCGATGTTCATCGCGGAACTGGAGGACATGCTCCTTACCGCGGGTCACGATGTCGACGCGCTGGGGCTGCCGGTGACGCTGCGTGTCGCGCACGGCGACGAGACCTACACCAAGATCAACGGGGAGGAGCAAATCCTGAAGGTAGGCGACATGTGCATGGCCGATTCCAATGGAGTTATATCCAGCGTCATATATGGGCCGGACCGGCGTACCCGGATCACTCCTTCCACCCGACGTGTAATGTTTACGACGTACGCTCCATCAGGAATTCGGGAAGATGAAGTGCTGACGCATCTCGAACGCATCGAGGCAAACGTACGGACGTTTTCGCCTAATGCAGTGGTGGAGATGCTCAATGCGTATTGAACGCAGCGCAAAAAGACTCAGAATTAGCTGTACAAATACGGTTGCGTATTCTCGACCAAGAGAGATTGCTTCGCTTCCCTCGCAATGACAGGTCCCGAGAGTGTCGTTGCGAGGAGTGAAGCGACGAAGCACTCTGACAGGATAAATAGGTGATTGAATTTAAGAAGCCTGATGGTCAGAGCGTGCCGGAGACCCAGCGATAGACCTTTTCCGCAGTCTTGAAATGCGTGGGGCTGTTCAGGACGACGACCACGTATTCTTTCGCTTTCTTCTCGTCGTTGAAAAGAGCCACGATACACTTCCCGGCAAGGTTGGTGAAACCCGTTTTAGCTCCCACCAGCGACACCGGTCTGTCAAGAAGCTTATCGTTGGATCTCAGAACGTATTCGCGAGGGGTAGCGTTGCACGTCGTCATAGTGTGTGTCTTCATACTGCTGATAGTGCGAATCAACGGATATTTGAACGCATGGCGCGCTATCAGGGCTACATCCTCTGCGCTTGCAGTGTTGGTCTTGTGCGCGATCAGCGTTCTGCCTCCCTTGATTCCCACCGCAAATTGCTTGTCCAGGCCGCTCGGGGTGAACACAGCCGTCTTGCCGGCACCCATAGCCGCGGCTTTGCGGTTCATGGCCTTCATGAACGCGCTGGTCCCGCCTTTGGGGTAGGCCCGCGCAAGCGCTTCAGCGCAGTCATTTCCGGACTCAATGAGCATTCCGTGCAAAAGGTCGCGCACCGTGAGACGATCTCCGCCTCGAATACCCACCCTGTGTCGAGGCACCAGTTTAATATCGTCCGGAATAGTAATGACCGTGTCGAGCTTCATCTCATCGATCACGACCATAGCGGTGAGGAGTTTCGTGATGCTCGCAATAGGGAGAGGCTCAGAGACGTTCCGGGCCAGCACAACCTGATTTGACGAGCAGTCCACGCAGTACAGCGCTTTCGCCTTCACCTGAGGAACTCGTGGAGGCGGTGATGCAGCGCCTGCACGGGCAGGAACAAGCGCCATCACTCTTTCAACTTGCCCGGTGACCGGTTGGACGTATGCTGTCGGTCTATCAGCTGGTCTTTCATGGACGCCCAATTTGCGCGTTTCCACCCTATCCAGCACACGGGGAAAATCGCCGACCGGCGCTGACGGACGGACCGATGGACGGAAGCGGGCCGGGCTGGCAGCGGGCAATGCATTTACTGGAGCTACGACGCCAGACCGCGTCGGGCCGCGCAAGGGAACCGGGGTCGCTGCATCCGGTTTCGGGCCTCCGGATGATCGTTGGGCAACGTTGCCGATAAGTTGCTGGAAGAGACCCTCAGAGTGGACAGGCTCGAGCGCGGCAGCGGGAGAAGCCCCAAACGAGACGAATACAACGAAAAACGCAGCGATCCTCAGTACGAAGGCTGAATCGTTCACGGGGGCGCCACCATCATCCGGCCATGATATACGACTTAAGAGGCACACCACAACCGGCTGATATTGTTGTCTCAAATATGACAAAAGTCAAGATATAATGTACAATAGCAACTGTAGACGATGAAGCCGGCAATGTCAAGAGCGAAGCCGCTTATGGGATCGCTCCCGCAGTGAACATCTCAAGACGGGGAACTTAAACAAATGTCTTATGCTTGGTACACAATTCAGTAAAAACGTTCCCGTATATTTTTTGCCCGGTTGGAGTATTTCCCGATACACGCCTTCTTGCAGTTGAGAACCAGGATCTTGTCCATATCGTCGAGACCGGGGAGGCTCCTTTCGCAATTTTCAAGGCATTGCTGATATTCGCCGGCAAGCGATTCGCCGGAGACAATCCCCGGGCGCTCAGACAAGAGGGGTTGACGGATAATGTCTTCCAGAATGGCGATCATCTCCTCGGCCTGTTGGTGGAGTGCCTTTACAGTCGCCTCAAGTTCACGCCGGGCGTCCCGGGTCGGAAAACCGATCCCGCATACCAAGAACAGGAATGTCCAAAGGAGCGCCATTCCGCCAAGGGCTCCGGCGGCAGCGGCAAAGTAAGTTCGGTAGCGACCGACAATCCCTCCCAAGCGCGATTCGGTATCCGGAGCATCGTCCGCTGGGAAATCCTCATCGTTTGTGGAGACTTCCACGGATTTCCTTCCAGAGGGTCTCCGCGACGAAATTTCGGAGCGGTTCAGCACGCCCGCTTTTACCAGCTTTCGCAGCAGGTCTTCGAGGCCGCGAGCGGAAAGGCTGTGCTTCTCCATTAGTTCGGTGTCGCTCATGCCCGCGCGAATATCCGCGACTGCTTCGGACGCGCTGATGAAGGCTTTGGACAGCGGCGATTCGGACAAATTGATAAGTTCCACCATGTGGGAGCGCTGAGAGCGCAACGCGCGCTGCTCGAACTCGGTTTGAGAAATTTGACCTGTGGCAATGAGTTTTGCGAAGAGCTTTTCAAGCCCGCGCGCGGAAAGGCCGTACGCGCGCATCAACCCTATGTCGTCGACACCTCTACGGATATCCGAAACGACGGTCTTCTTGCCTATTCTAATTTTAGGCTTGCGCACTGGAGGTTCGTCACCATCAAACATTAAATCTGAACAGGATCACATCCCCGTCGCGGACGCGGTACTCTTTGCCCTCGAGACGGGTTTTGCCCGCCTTCTGTGCTTCGCTCAAGGAGCCCGCTTGCCTGAAATCCTCAAACGCGACCACTTCCGCGCGGATGAATCCTCGCTTCATGTCCGAGTGCACCGTGCCCGCGGCGTCAAGAGCGTTTTCCCCTTCCTTGAGGGGCCAGGCACGGACCTCTTTCTCGCCCGCGGTGAAAAAGACGATGAGCTTGAGCAGATCGAAGGAGGTGCGGACAATGCGCTCCTTCGCGCCGCGCTCCAGGTGTAGCTCCTTAAGGAACTCGGCCGCGTCTTCCGGATCCAATCGGGCTATTTCCGCTTCGTTGTCGGCATAGAGCCAGTCGACGGACGTATTCGGTTGATCGGCCACACGAGCCCGGACAGCTCGTGCGGCAGCCTCAATTTCGGAATGAGATTTCTCCTCACCTGCATTGAGGAGGAACAAGGTGGGCTTTGCGGAGAGAAAGGCGAAACCTCGCAACAACTCGGACTCGGCCGCTGGTGGGAAAATTCTCAGCGGCTTGCCTTGATCGAGAATCGATCGAGCTTGTTCCAGAAGCGCGGCCTCGTCCGCGAGCTCCTTGCGGCCTTTCTTTATGTCCTTAGCTACACGTTCGAGCCGCTTCTCCACGACCCCGAGGTCGGACAAAATCAAATCTTCTTCAACAAGATCCAGATCCTGGAGCGGCTCGGCCGGCCCGAGGGCCGGTGAGTCGAAAAATCGCAGACACTGGATTACTGCATCAACTGGTCTGATGTGAGTGAGCAGGCGATCACCGATCCCTCGACCGGCTTTTCCTTCGGTCGAGAACGCGGGGAAATCCATGTACTCGACATGAACAGGGGTGATCTTCTTTGTCTTGTAATGATCCGCGAGGAATTGCAGGCGTGCATCATCGACAGTGACGACCCCAAGGGCCGGTTCCACAAGACTCTTATGCTCAGGGAGGTCCACTCCGCCGCTCAGCGCGCGGAATACCGTGGATTTGCCGCTCCCCGGGAGACCAATGATTCCGAATCTCAACGAGTTTCCTTTCCGTCAATGGTAGGGCTCGCCGAGGATCTTGAATCGCGCAGTCCGTGATGTCAACGAATTGTTGTTCCCCAGGAACAGGGGGGCATGGAAACAGCTTCGCCGGCCGGGGTTAAGCGCGCCGGTGATCAGCGGTGCGGTCCCGTGCCGGCGTGGTCACAATGGGAGGCTCACCTTGTCCGCTGAAACCGGATGTAGAGAAATACCTTTCCGTCCGCTTCCGTGACCTTCGTCGGCGGAGTTACTCCCGAGCCCGCGCCCACCTGCACGGCCCCATGATTGATCAGGCTGGTGGCGAGGTCTCCGTAAGCATTGGACGGGATCATCACCCGCATGAGTACTTCCCGATTGTCGTCAAACGGCTTCATCTCCACGAGGCGACCACCAAGGTTCGGCAGGATTCTTTCGACCGATTCCACAGCGCTGGGTATGCTCGCGCTCTCCACCGTGAGGTTGTCCGCGCCTATTCTGTCGGCAAGAGTCGGTGTGAACGAAACTGCTTCGGTATTCCCAGGGGCGATTGGTTTGCTTTGTGCTAGGTGACTAGGGAGCGAGGTGGAAGGCGAGGAGACTGGGGCGGGTTCGAGGGCGGCGACAGGACCGTGGCCTTGCATACCCTTAGTCTGATGCTCCGCCCGGCCCGGCCCCTGCATTTGCGCCGCGACCGCCGCGCCGCCGTCAGTTCGCGCTGTCGCGTAATTATAATTCCACCAAGGGAAGAACGTGCTGACCGACTGATTGTAAAGCATCAGGCCCGTCACTGCGATTGCCATCAGGGCCGTGACGCCGACCGGTATCGGAATTGCCGAACCTGGTGAGAAGAAAGTGCGGAAGTAATCGAAAAGAGAGGGTGAGTCGAGTTTGTCGAGTCTGGCTGCGAGCTGGACCATAAATTCACGCGGCGGCTGGACCCTTTCCATGGAGTTGAGGGCTTTTACCGTGACGCCGTACCACTTGAAGTCCTCACGACACTCCGGACAGGCTTCCATATGCTCCGCAAAAATCTGCCGGGTCGCGGCGTCCGCCCGATTCTCATGCATCTCTACGAACAGATCTGTGAAATCACGGCAAGACTTCATGACAGGACCTTCTTCAGTTTTTCTTTTACCACCATTCTCGCCCGATGGAGGCGAGATTTGGTTGTTCCTTCCGGTAAATTCAACATCCGGGCTATTTCATCGTATGAAAACCCTTCGATGTCTCTTAAAATCACAATCTCTTTGTGGTCGGGCTCAAGCTCGTCGATTGCGTCCTGGACGATTTTCTGGATTTGTCGTCCGGCAAGAACGGCTTCAGGATTCTGAGAGTAATCCGGGATATCCTTGCCGCCCGATTCTTTGTCAAAATCGCTCTCACCCTTCCCTTTATTGACGAAATATCCGCGGCGTTTGAGGTACTTGAACCGATTCTTCCCTCTGTTGCTCGCAATCTGAAACAGCCATGTGGAAAACTTCGCGTCGCCTCGAAACTTTTTCAGGTTCTGGTAAGCGGCAGCAAAAATTTCCTGCGCCAGGTCGTTTGCCTCCTCCGGATCTCCAACGAACCGGTACGCGAGGTTATAAATCTTCTTGTAATACTTTTCCACAAGGGAATCGAAAGCTTCACGACTTCCTTGTGTACATTGACGTACAAGCTCCTCATCTTCATTGTCCGCTGAGGCAGACGCAGAAGTCGTTACCAAACTCACGATATTCAGACACAAACCTATCAAAATAGTTTCAAGGGAAATGGGCACGAGGAAAGTTTTTTCTCCCAAGACAATTGCACCGGAAAATACAGGAAATTCTCCGCCAAAGTCAAGAAGTACAGCCTTCGACAGGGAACCGCTCTATTACGCGGAGGGAGGAAATTCCGTTGGTCTGTGGAGGTTGGAGAGGCGAAGCAGGAGTGCACGTCCGTATATTCAGCGGTCTCGGGGACACGTTCCCCGGAGGTTTCTCGCTTCGACCGTCGCGTCGGAAGCGGGTTTGTGTTGAATTCTCCCGGGAAAGTCTTTAATCTTCTCCCTCGTGCAAGAATGAAACGCGCCGCAGCCGGGTGAATGACAAATCGACCGCGGCTTTGGGAAAACGCTTCACCGCGGAGGAACCGCATGACATTGTCCAAGAGGGTGACCGAAACACCCCCGTACTTATTCCATCTTATTGATGAGAAACGAAAGGCCGTCGAGGAGCGAGGCGTCGACGTGATCTCCCTCGCGATCGGCGATCCCGACCGCCCGACGCCCGATTTTGTTTTGGATATTATGAAGGAGGAGATTCACAAGCCGTATAACCACGTTTATCCAAGCTATAAGGGCGAGCCCGATTTCCGCGCGGGCGTGGCGGCATGGTTCGGGTCGCGCTTTGGGGTTGAGTTGGACCCCGTGTCCGAGGTCATGGCGGTGATCGGCTCAAAGGATGCTGTGTCGCATCTCCCGTTTGTATTTCTCGATCCAGGAGACTGGGCTCTTGTCACCGATCCCGGATACCCGGTTTATCAAGTCGCAGTGGGATTCGCGGGCGGGCGGGTATCGTACGTGCCGCTACGCGCTGAAATGGGCTTTCTTCCCGACCTCGACGCAATTGATCCCGTGGTGGCCGACAGTGCCCGAATCATGTTCATTAATTATCCGAACAACCCGACGTCGGCCGTGGCGGATCGGGGGTTCTTTGAGCGCCTCGTCGCGTTCGCCCGGAAACACAACATAATCATTCTGGCCGACAATGCCTATTCGGAGGTTTACTTCGAGGAGGAGGACAGACCCATCAGCATTCTGAGCGTCGAAGGGGCCAAAGAAACCGCCATCGAGATCCACTCCTTCTCAAAGACCTTTAATATGACCGGGTGGCGGATAGGCTTCGTCGCTGGTGGCAAGGCGCTGATTGACGCGTTCTTGACGCTCAAGTCCAACTTTGACTCCGGCGTGTTCATGGCGATTCAAAGGACCGCGGCCAGAGCGCTGGCCCACCCCCATGCTCTGGCTTTCCACGCCGAACGTACTATGTTATTCAGGAATAGGCGGGACAGGATCGCCGCAGTACTCACGGACCTGGGCTTCACGTTCCAGTTGCCCCGCGCAAGTTATTATTTTTGGGTTGAGATACCGAGTTCTTATCAGTCGTCAGTGCAGTTCTGCGCGGACTTGCTCGAAAAGATTGGGCTCTCGGTGACGCCCGGCGTTGGGTACGGGCCGAGCGGCGAGAGCTACTTTCGGATTTCCATGACCGCGCCGGACCACCGGATCGACGAAGGACTCCAACGACTCCGCGCCTTCGCGAAGGAATATCTATGAAAGCTACGCTTGTGCTCGAGGACGGCACCGTTTTCCGCGGCATATCGATGGGCGCGGAGGGCGAGCGCATTGGCGAAGTGGTGTTCAACACTGCCATTACCGGCTACCAGGAAATACTCACCGATCCGTCGTACCGCGGGCAAATTGTCACCATGACTTATCCTCATATCGGTAATACAGGGATCAATTTTGAGGACAACGAATCGGCTCTGCCGTACTTGGCGGGCTTCGTGGTCAAGGAATACTGCCCCAAACCGAGCAATTGGCGGACGCGGCAGCCCCTCGGGGAATTCCTTAAGAAGCATGACATACCCGGCATCCACGGCATCGATACCAGAAAACTCACCCGCAATCTTCGGGAAACCGGCGCCAAGAGAGGAATCATCTCCACCATTGACCATGATAAGCACAGTTTGCTTAAGAAGGTGAAAGACTACCCCGATATCTCAGGGTTCGACCTGGTTAAAGAGGTCACGTGCAGCGAACCGTACGACTGGGATGAAGGCACATGGCGATGGAACAATCCGTCACCGAAATCCGAGGGGCGCTTCCGGGTGGCAGCGTACGACTGCGGCATTAAAGAGAATATCCTCAGGCTGCTGGCTGACGCGGGGGCTATCATTCGTGTGTTTCCGGCAACAGCGACCGCGGAGGAAATTCTGAGCTACAATCCTGACGGGGTCTTTCTCTCTAACGGGCCGGGCGACCCCGAAGCTGTCCCGTACGTCATCGAAAGCGTCCGAAACCTCATTGGAAAAAAGCCGATCTTTGGCATTTGCCTTGGACATCAGGTCCTCGGCCTCGCGCTCGGTGGACGTACCTATAAGCTGACCTTCGGGCACCACGGAGCGAATCACCCCGTGCGGAGACTCGACACCCGCAAAGTGGAAATTACCTCGCAGAATCACAACTTTGCGGTGGACCCGGAAAGCGTCCGGTCCGAATGCGAGATCACACACATTAACCTGAACGACAACACGGTTGAGGGAATGATTCATCGAAAATACCCCGTGTTTTCCATTCAGTACCACCCGGAAGCTTCCCCGGGGCCCCATGACTCACGCTACCACTTTGAGCGCTTCAGGCATCTCATCGAAGATCAGTAAGTCGTCACGATTTTTATGAAAGTTGTTGCCGTGCCCCCCCGCCATCGAGAGTACGTATGAGGAGATGCCGAGGGGAAATGAGTCTTCCCTCGACAGGATGGCACACCGAGGCACTCTTGCTACCCACCTCCGTGGCGAAGCCGATGACTTTCATGATTCGTTGTACCAAAAAACCAGGGTATGGGCGTTCAGCCGCGTCGGGGCTTCAAGGTCTGCCAATCTCCTCTCCCAGTGAAGGATGTCCCCCTATTCTGTTGATTTTTCGGCGACAGGTAAGTTGAATGCAGTGATCCGAAGAGCCTGACCTTGGTCTGCGGGCCGCTATTCGTTCGCAGGACCGGCTACCTTTTCCGCACCTCTCTGCAGTGTTCGCACCGCCAGACTTTTTCTCGAATAAAGAAAAAGAGGATACCCACCCCGACGAAGAGCGACCCGACGTAATACATTGCCGGCAGAGCGAACTTGATGAACCAGGGAGTCTGGAAAAAATTGGTCGCGAGCCCGTACGCAGCCATGAGTCCGACACCCACAAGAATCAGCAGGAACCCTGCGCCGACCGATAGGACCATCCGCGACGATTTCGCCATCACCCCTCCGCAGTGAGGGCAAAATCTCGGCTGGCCTCGTCTGAGTCCCTCGTCCGGTCTGGGATACCCCTTTGGATTCCGGCCTCGCTGCATAGGCTTGCCCCCAGGTGGACCGCCCGCCGAATCTGTCGGCGACGCGCCGGACCGTCTCACCGACGGCGTCTCAGCTCCGAAATCGCTGCGCGCTGCCGAGCCGAAACCGATCCCTTGCCGCAGGCGGCTACCGCCTTGATCGGAGGATCCTAGTGGGGCGGTCGGTTGTCCTGCGCTATCACTAAGCCTCACGGACTCTCCTGCTTTTAGGGGATTCCTGGTTGACTGCACAGAAGTTGCGTAATGTCGAGCGAATTCGGTCACACGCTCAAGTCGCGGCTCCATTCGTGCGCTATCCTAGCAAAACCACCGCTAAAGTCAATGGATAAGGGATGTTCCTGAGGAAGGAATCCTCCACCCGGCTCACAGCCGGGTGGAGAAATGCGTTCAAGATGGAGCGCTAGCCGGTATAAGGATTACCGAACATAAGAATCAAAGCCACGACCAGTGCGTAAATGGTCAGAGACTCGATCATGGCCAGACCGATGATCATGGTGGTGAGAATACGGCCGCCGGCTTCAGGGTTGCGTGAGGTGCCCTCGCACGCGCCGCCGATGGCAGTTCCCATACCGATTCCGCTGCCGATTGCGCCCAGACCGATTGCCAGGCCGGCAGCCAGAACCGTGTACTGCATAACGCCGATCTTGCCGCCCGCTGCCTCAGCCGCAAATACGAGACCCGCAAGAACCAGGTTGGCAATAATCACCAGCCCTAACATAAACACTTTCTTCATGGATCTGGAAACCTCCTTGTTTCTGATATCAGTGCGCCTCTTCCAGAGACCCGACGATGTACATCATGGTCAGCATGATAAACACCAACGTCTGAATGAAAGAGGTAAACACCTGCAACACCATCATGGGCAACGGCACGAGGTA
>JAIWNO010000140.1 GCA_020216785.1 Desulfomonile sp. | reverse complement strand
CGACGCAAGGCCGTCGAATCTTCGTTCACGGGACCTCCCGACACCCACCAAAAGACCTGCGATTCGGTCAGAACTTTTGGCAACTGCTATATGAGTGTCCTGTCCTTACTGTATTGGGTCTTCGCGGCGAAGTGGTCGGTTGCTTGGCTACAGGGGCATGATCTGTAGGAGCGCACCCGTGTGTGCGCCCTAATCCGGGCAGATACGTGGAGACTGTCTCAAAACTCGGAAGAAGTTGAAAATCGTAGCACGATCGAGTCTGGGACCTGTCTCTGTCACCCTCACCCCAGCCCCATCCCAGTGGGAGAGGGAGGCCTGTAGAGCCGATTTTCGGTCCCATCTCCCTCAGGGAGAAGGTTAGGATGAGGGGTATTTGTGCTACGACTGCAGCTTTTGTACAGATTCTGAGACAGTCTCTGTGGGTCGGCCCCTACCGAACGTCGTGAAGTTGCCATTTTGAGAGCGCATCGGTATCACGATCTCCCTCACGGCAGTGAAGAATTGCAGTGCAGTGTCAAAAGATCTTGACGAAAGATTAGCAAATGGTAACATGATCTAAGCGGGTATATAGATATATGAGATGTCTTATAATTTGAGTTTCGCTTGTGATCCTTTTACCCCATCATCCCAAAACACCCACACCCTGAGAAAGGAGACCTGAATGGACAAGAGGAAAATCGCAGCCATCCTGATGATCTCCGCCGCCGTATGGTGGGCGGGCATGTTGCCCACTTCTGCACAAGATCAACTACCGACCAAGTCCGCCCAGAGTTGCCTCAAGTGCCACGAGTACACGAAGTTGCAGAACCTGTTTGCGGGCATCGTGGCGGATGTTTCCAAGAAAGCGAACACCATCCAGCTCAAGATCGACAATGAAGTGGAGGTGCTCTACTTCGACGACAAGACAATGGTGAAGAACGCGTCGAGTGCGCCCGAGATCCCCAAGGAGTCGTCCGTCAGAATCGTGTACTACAAGAAGGACGGCAGGAACTTTGCCAAAGAAATCGAAGTGAAGAAAGGAATCGATGTCCCCAAGGATCAGCTTGCCACTGTGGAAGAAGTCGCAGCGCTTGTTGCGCAAGGCCCGGAAAAGGGAAATTACGTGCTCCTGGACAGCCGGCCGAAAGATATGTACGATGAAGGGCACATCCCCACGGCCAAACCTTTTCCGTTCTTCGCGTTCGACGCGATGAAGGACCAGGTCCTTCCGAAGGACAAAGAGGTCCTGCAGATCTACTATTGCGCCGGATACACTTGAGTGCTCAGCCCGTTAGCCGCCAGGAAGGCGGAAAAGCTCGGCTACACGAAGATCAAGACGTTCCACGCAGGTCTCCCGGAATGGAAGAAAGCAGGCCATCCGGTTGTGTCCAATATTGCCAATATTGAAACCCTCAACAAGATCGACCAACCCTACATTCTCCTGGACGTGAGGTCCAAAGGCGCTATCGAAAAGGGCCACATTCCCAAGGCCATTGCCGCGGCTGACGGTAAAGTGGAGCCGCTGAAAGATCAGTTTCCTAAGTTCAAGAAGGCCGCGATCATTATCTGTAACGAAGACGGCGATCTGGCGAAGGCCAAAGACGTCTTCAAGACTATCACAGAGTGGGGCTACCAACAGGTGAGCATCCTTGAAGGAGGCTTTGCCGCGTGGGAAAAGGCCGGCAAAGAAGTCGCCAAAGGACCGGCCGCCACAGAAATTAAGTACGTGCGGAAGCTCCTGCCTGGAGAAATCGACGTGGCCGAATTCAAGGCATTGGCCGAAAAGCCGAGCCAGGAGCACATTATCCTCGACGTGCGCAACCCGCCGGAATTCGCAGCCGGCGCAATCCCCGGAGCGATCAGCATTCCGTTGGAGGAGTTGGAGCTGCGCCTGGACAAGCTCCCGAAGGACAAGCCGATCTTGGTCCATTGCGGGACAGGCGCGCGGGCTGAAATGGCCTACAACGTCCTGAAGAAGGCGGGCTTCAATGTGAAATATTTGAAGGCGACCGTCGAGTTCGACAAGGACCAGAAAGGCAAGTACACGATCGACTAGAATCGTGCTCAGATAACCATCTCGAGATCTTTTCAATGTAGGGGCGACCGGCTGGTCGCCCCTACTATATTTCACTACTCCGACTTGTGCGGATCACACAAACACGTTTTCTTTCTTTTCGCGCGAGATCGTCGATGTTGGTGTGTACCCGTAATTGTGGCCCGGCAGCACGATTGTGTCATCCGGCAGCGTAAAAAGCCGTCCGCGGATGGACTCCTGAAGCGTTCGATGCGAGCCGCCCGGCAGATCGGTCCGCCCTACTCCACCAACGAAGAGCGTGTCTCCGGTTAGGACGTATCCGGGAAAATAAAGGCAGATGCACCCCGGGGAATGTCCCGGCGTATGAATCACCTTCACGGACTCGCTGCCGAACTTGATAGTATCGCCGTCTTTGAGCAGCACACCGGCCGCAGGTGACGCTTCCGCACCGAACATGCGGAGCATGCCGGGATTGGGGTTGGCCAGAGCGACAGCGTCCGCTTCGTGGATTGCGATCGGCGCTCCGGTAAGCTGGTGCATTTCCATGTTGCCCGCGGTGTGGTCCACGTGGCAGTGGGTGTTGACGATGTACAGTATGCGGTTGACGCCTCGGAGTTTCGCCCGCTCCAGGATCGGCCCAGCCGGGCCGCCCGGATCCACGATAATGCCCTCGCCGCTCTTCTCATCGCCGAGGATGTAGCAAAAGATCTGGAAGCCCGGTATTTCAATCTGTTCGATGATCATTCATTCCTCCACATGATGATAGGTACCGCGGGAACTTGACGAGCATTCCGGCAATGGATGCGATGCAGTCGATATCGGTGCTGCCGGTCGTCTTCCGGCCGCCTTCGGTTGGTGCGGGCAGTACGGCTCTTCAGCCAGGTAGCTCCCCATGATCTCGTACGCGCGTGCCCGGCATCCCCCACAGAATCGGATGTATTCGCACACGCCGCACTTGCCTTCGAGAAGAGCAAAGTTCCGCAACTCGTTGAATAACGGCGCATTCTCCCACAGGTCAGCGAAAGACCGCTCGCGAACGCTTCCCGCCTGAAGGTGGAAGTACCCACAGGGCTGCAACTCACCGCGGTGGGACACGAAGACGAACGAGATCCCGCCAAGGCATCCCCGTGTGTGCGCATTGAGCCCGAAGGTCTCGTGAGTGACCTCGAGTCCCTCCTTTTTCGCTTCCTGGCGCATGATCCGGTAATACTGCGGAGCGCAGGTGGCCTTAGTCTCCATACGAGTGCGCCGACTGAGCCGGTAGAATTCCAAAAGGGTCTTCTCGTAATCTTCGGGGCTCATCTCTTCGCCGGCCATCTCCTTGGCCCGGCCCGTGGGAACAAGAAGAAACACATGGAAAGCCGTTGCGTCCAGTCCCTCCGCAAGCTGCATTATCTCGGCAAGTTGCACCCAGTTCCGGCGCGTGAGTGTCGTGTTAATCTGCACGGGCACTCCCGCAGCCCGCAAATTACCGATTCCGCGGAGCGACGCGTCGAAAGCGCCATCCACCTTCCGGAACGAATCGTGTTCAGCCGCAGTGGGGCCGTCCAGGCTGATGCTCACCCGCTCTATGCCCACGGCAGAGACCTTGCCCGCGACCTCCGGCGTGACGAGCACGCCATTTGTAGCAAGCGCAACTCGCAGGCCGGACTTCTTGGCGTGCGCGGCCAGGTCAAAGAAATCCGCCCTGAGCAGGGGCTCACCGCCGGTCATGATCAAGATAGGAGAACCGACTTGTGCGATGCCCTTAATGAGTGCAAGGCCTTCCTCGAAGCTCAACTGATCGGGAGCAGGGTCGCACGATGCTCCTGCCCGGCAGTGCACGCACGCCAAGTTGCAGGCCTGAGTCATTTCCCAGGCCACGAGGCGTAATTGAGATCGGTTCACTTCTTCCTCGGGGAAGCCTGTTCGCCCTGAAGGATGCGGACTGCTTCGAGCGCATGATACGAAATAATAAGGTCCGCTCCTGCCCGTTTGATAGATGTGAGGGCTTCCATCATGCAACGGTCGCCGTCGATCCAACCGGCTTGGGCCGCGGCCTTGATCATTGCAAACTCGCCGCTCACGTTGTAGGCCGCGAGCGGAAGGTCGAACGTGTTGCGAACACGCCAAATGATATCGAGGTATGGCAGCGCAGGCTTTACCATAATAAAATCAGCACCTTCGTCCACGTCCATACCTACTTCGCGCAGGGCTTCGTCGGAGTTGGCGGGATCCATCTGGTACGACCGCCGGTCACCGAACTTGGGCGGTGATTCGGCAGCTTCCCGAAACGGACCGTAGAATGCGGATGCATACTTGGCCGCGTAGGACATGATAGGAATATGGTCGAGGCCGGCCTCATCGAGCGCTTCTCTGATTGCAGCCACCCTGCCGTCCATCATATCGCTGGGGGCTACGATATCCGCGCCGGCCCGAGCGTGCGACAGGGCCATCTTCGCCAGCAGTTCGAGCGTGGAATCGTTGTCCACATCCCCGGCCTTGATGACCCCGCAGTGCCCATGATCGGTGTATTCGCACAGGCATACGTCGGTGATGACCACCAGGTCCTTATATGCCTTCTTGACCTTCGCTACGGCTTGTTGGACGATCCCGTCTTTTGCATAGCCCTCGGAGCCCACAGGGTCTTTCTTGGCAGGAATCCCGAACAAGAGGATTGCGGGAATGCCGCGCGCCACGGGCTCCTCCAGTTCTCGCAGCAGCACGTCCGGTGACAGCTGGAAATTTCCGGGCATGCTGTTGATAGGGATTTTCACCCCTGTCCCGTGCCTGACAAAGAACGGGAGAATAAAATCCGACGGATGGAGTTGAACCTCCCGGACCATGCTGCGCAGTGCCTCGGTCCGCCTCAGACGCCTGGGCCGGTAATCTGGAAAGCGCATGGGATCTCCACTGCTTCTACTGGCATATCGCTGATATGTTCGTTATAATTAGCCGAGGAGGTTCTGTCAATGCAATGACCGCTCATCGATGCCATTTGTGCGGGGGAATCCTTGCCGACGGGTCGCTGAAATACCAAGTTGAAGTTCGAGTGCAGTCCATGTTTGACGGCGTGATCCCGGAGTCGCAATCGGCCGACCCTGCAGAGGAACTCGAAAGCATCCTCGCCAGGCTCTCCTCCCTCACTGAAGAAGAACTGATCCGCCAAGTGTATGAGCACGACGTGTTCGTCATGTGTCCTTCGTGCAAGGAAAAGTTCCTTAACGACCTCTATGAGCGGCTCCATGCGACCACGACTCCTGAGGCGGGGCGAGCGCACCTCATAAATTGACGTGCACTTGAGTCTTCTCCGAATCCAAGGACTCTTCCAGGACAAGTTGGTGCAAAATCCTCGAAAACAGGAAACGGACCCTGTTTTCTGAGGGTGGGTCCGACATGTAACGTCGGGCCGCCCTTCCCAAGAATTTATCTATTGCAGCTTCCTGTCTCGCCGTTGGGTACTGATCGTTCGCTGCGGCCCTGCCCTTGTCGCGGTTTAGAGCATTACGTTCATTGTCATCTTAATTCCTTCCTTGACATTCTACGATGGAATGGTAATATATTCGCCTCATTATGTGCATTTTTTGGAGTCGTTTTTTGCACTTTTCCCCCCGGTTTGCGTTTGCGGTTTGGTTTCTTTTTCTGTTCCCAGCGGCCACGGCAACTCCAGCGGACGCACTCGACCTCGGCCGACGCGTCGAAATACCGCTGTCCACCGGGTCTTTATTGCCTGCGTACTACTTCTTTCCCTCGAATGGGGTTCGCCGGCCGGTGCCCGGAGTTGTAGTGGGGGTCGGCGTCGGCGGGCAGAAATTCATTCAGTATCAGCTCCACTGTCGGTGGCTTGCGGATAGGGGCTTTGCAGTGGTCCTCATCGACCCGTCCAACTATCCGGAAGCGCTCACACCGGGACCGTACACGTGGGACCGATTTCCTGGTGTGCTCTGGGCTGACGCCAACCAGATTGTTGTCGGAGCGAAGCTTTTCATCGGGCTGGAGTGGTATCTCGAAGCGATCAGGGCTGCGGTGAACTTTCTGTGCTCAACGCCTATCGTAGACTCGACGAGGATCGTCATATCCGGTTTTTCTCAGCCTGCCAATGCTGCGCTCACGTACGCCTGCCGAGATCCTCGCGTCAAAGCTGTCGTCTGGAACTACGGCGGGTGGCCGTGGATCATGCCCTACGATCCGCAGCGTGTGCCGCCGGTACTGATCTTTCACGGTACCGAAGACAAGGTTTACGACGTGAAGTACGCACTCGAGCTGGAAGCGAACCTCCGGGCCGCGGGGCGCGACTGTGAGGCGTACATCTATCCCGGCCAAGACCACATGTTCACGGTGTACTTCGACCCTCGGACCGAGGAGCCTTTCGAGAAGCCGGTCATTCGTGACAGCTTCGAGCGGCTGGTATCGTTTCTTTATCGAAAACTCTACTACTGATCGGGTGGCCGGACCGGATGTGTGGCTGAGTTGGACAGGCCCTGTCGCCTGCTGCTCGGCGATTAATTATGCCCCTGGTTCCGGCGTTGGTAGAGATTGACCCACTGGTTGTGCTCTTGGAGGCTTTTCGAGAACTGGTGGGTGCCGTCGTTCTTGGCTACGAAGTAGAGGTAGTCCTCGTCCGCGGGCTTTACCGCCGCTATCAGCGAGGCCCTGCCGGGACTGGCGATTGGGCCCGGCGGGAGCCCCTGGATTTGGTAGGTATTGTACGGATGTTTGCGCTCAAGGTCCGCGCGGGTGATCTTTGATCCCATGGGTTTGATACCGTAGATCACGGTGGGATCGCAGTCCAGGCGCATACCCTTGCGCAGTCGATTGTGGAAGACCGCGGACACAAGTTGATGCTCGGAGGCCCGTGCCTCCTTTTCAATCAGTGAGGCGAGCGTCACAACCTGCGCGGTGGACCAGCCGTGCTGTTCCGCTGTTTCGCGGACGTGCCTGTCGTAGATTTCGTGGAAACGCTTCACCATCCTGCGGATGAGCTGTCGACCGTTCGACTTATCGGACGCGGGGATGAGATACGTATCGGGAAAGAGGTATCCCTCCAGGGAATCGCCTTCTACACCGACCTCTTTGAGGAATGCTTTATCCCGTACGGTGGTGAGGAACGCGTCCCGGCCCATGATCCCGTTTTGTTGGAACACGTCGGCAACCTGCCAAATGTTGTACCCTTCGGGAACCGTAACCGAGAGCATAAGCGTCTTTCCGGAAATAAGCTGGTCGAGCACATCGCCTGCATCGCTGCCGGTCTTAAGGCTGTATTCACCCGCCTTAATGGTCCGCTGTTCCCCGCGAATCAGGGCGACAAGCCGGAACACGAGCCTGTTTGAGATCACGCCCCTGTTCTCGAGTTCCGCCGCGACCTGCCCCAGCGACGCGCCCTTGGGCACCTGCACGATCACTTCCTGCCCCGGAGGCACGGCTTCACGTGCCGCCGGCCTCAGGAACTCCTTGACGGAGGATGGAATGCGCTTGTATGCAAGGTATCCTCCTCCGCCGACAGCGGCCAGAACAGCAACGATAAGAACGGCCTTGAAGACCGAGAACACCGAGAATCTCATCTAAGCAGATACTCCGAACGAACGACTGTCGAGAAAGCCCTGGAGGATTATTACCGCGGCGAGCTTGTCTATTACCTTGCGGCGTTTCGCACGGCTCACGTCCGCTTCGAGGAGAGTCCGTTCCGCGGCCAAGGTCGATAGACGCTCATCCCACTCGTGAACAGGCATGCTGCATCTGCAGCCGATGGCTTCGGCCATTTCCCGGACCATGCGGGCCTGTGGGCCTTCGGACCCGTCCATGTTAAAGGGTATGCCCACGACAATTTCGGAAATGCCATACCTTTCAACCAAAGAGCTGATGCGGTTCAGGTCTGCCTCAAGACTGGTGCGAACCAGCGTCTCCACGCCCTGGGCCGTGAATCCCAGCTCGTCACTCACTGCTACGCCTATCCTCTTGCTGCCGATGTCCAGGCCAAGAATCCGCACGGGCGCCACTGCCTTTGCCATGAACGTACGGGCGTTGTAAAAGAGAAAGCGCGAGCTGTCAAGTCTTCAGCAGAATGTTAATTGCTAGACCGCTGCCGAAGCGGTCGATGGATCTCCGATCCGATCAATGCCTGATAGTCAGGGGACTTCTTCCGCCTGAGGCCCCACTGCGAGATGTGCGGCGATTTCGATGAGGTGCCTGACGTCCTCTTCATCAATATACGGAAAGCACCGATCCGTTTTGAGAGGTAATTCCGAATCCACCAGGTGGGGCGGCAGTTTTTGGAAGAATCCCGCCTTGGCCAGCCGCACAGGCAGCCGGGCAACGGCATCAGCCGTGATAAGCACCACGTTTTCGTCGTCCGAAATTAGTGATATCCCGCCCGATCGAGGGTCTTTATCACCGAAGTGCTCGGCGACCCCTCGGCGAACCTCTGGTGCGAGCTTTTTCAGCCGTGTTCTGATCTTGCCCACTTCCGCAATGCCGTCCAACGCCTGCCTGCGCTGCACGTCGGTCCCCATTTGCAGCGCCTCCTCGAAGCATTCCAGCGCTTCGACGATGTGCTTCCTCGCCAAATGAGAACGAGCTTCAATGAGCATATTTCTGGCTTCGGCCTCGTCCACGGTTTCGGGATCGTAGACTTGACTGTAGGACTCCATAGCTGCGGACAGATCTCCTCGTTCGAGGAGGTCCCTACCCTTCTCAACCAGAGACGAGTCTCCCGTCTGTACCTGTGTTCCGATCATGTATCGCCCGCTGTAGAAGTGTTCGGACGAGAACGGCTCGGATTCCGGTCTCGGTGGCGCCACAGACGACCGTCTTCCCGTCCTCCGGGGCGGGAGAGCCGAGAGCGACCCACGGGTCGTTGCCATACCACGATTTCCCTTCACTTTCAACACCTTTTCTAAGTTTGCTAATATTATACTTGAAATATTTCCATTCCATTTCCCGGCGGGATTCCGCCCTCTACGGGTTACCCATTGAAGCGTACCCCGGAAGATGATAGAACTCGAGTTGTCATGGATATCAGATTCAAGTCACTGAGGAAATACCTGCCCGTCCTGTCGATCGTTCTGGTCGCGGCAACTCTTCTGGTGATCGTGGTGCTGTTCACCCTCCGCAATATCACTGCCGCAAACCAACGCATGGAGGAGTTCACAGCCCGGCAGGGGATCTCGGTGATCCGCACGCTCGAGGCCGGCACGCGCACCGGCTTCATGGAGGGCGACTGGGGAATCGAGAACGTCCAGATGTTGATCGAGCAGGCGGCCAAAGATCCGGAGGTCGAGTGGGTCGGGCTGATCAATAATGACGGCATGATCCTCGCGCACAGCGACCCGTCCAAGATCGGTCTCAAGCTGCTCATGGGCAAGGAGATGGACACGGTCAAGACCGTCATCCGCACCGGCGAGCCACTCTTTTTCAAGCGGGAAGTCCCTGACGGTCGCACCATCTTCGAAATTTGGAAGCCGTTCACTCCGTTCCACGAGCAGATCGTCCAGTCGGACCTCATTGCACGGCACACGCGCATCGGCAAGGAACTCCTCGACGTATTCGACCGCGAGCCCAAGCAGGTATTGTTTCTCGGGCTCAAGACCGACCGGTTCGAGCAGATCCGACAACAGGACATTATGTACGCGGTCTTCATGGGCGCTATCCTCTTCATCATCGGGTCCGCCAGCGTCTATTTCGTGTTCGTGGTGCAGAACGCCTACTTGGTGCGGCGAACTCTCGACGAAATGCGCACCTACACGCGCAACGTGCTGGAGAGCATGGCCAACGGCCTGATCACGGTTAACCAGTCCATGCGAGTGGCCACCTTCAATCCCACCGCTCTGGAGATCCTCCGCAAGACCAAGGAGGAGATCGAGGGGCGGCACATCTCGGAACTGCTCCCACTCGAGGACGAGATCAAACGGGTGCTTTCCGACGCGGACGCCGTCTTCGAGAAGGAGGTCAGCCTTTCCGGCGAAGGCAAGGGCAAGACATTTCTTGCCATCTCGGTCTCCGCGCTCAAGGAGCCGGATTCAAAGGTGAGCCGCGGGGCTGTGATTATCGCCCGGGACATCACCGTGATCCGGGAACTGGAGCAAAAGGTCGCGATGAGTGAAAAGTTTGCCGCGCTCGGGCGGCTGTCCGCTGGCGTGGCCCACGAGATACGAAACCCGCTCAACTCGATCCGCGGCTTCATCCAGTATTTTCAGAAGAAGCTCCAGCTCGGTGAGGAGGATTTCCGCTACATGGAATTGATGCTCACCGAGGTGGACCGCCTCAATCGCGTTATTTCCAAGCTTCTCGCGTACTCGACTCCCCGTGAGCCGCGGCTCATGGTCCGTTCAGTGGACGAGATCATGGACCACTGCATGCGCGTTGTCGAACGAGAAGCCGCGCAGGCAGGCGTGCGCATCGTTCGAAGCCGCCCCGACGGCGACCTGCCTCTCGTACTTATGGACACCGACCAGATGACTCAAGTTTTCCTCAACCTTCTCATCAACGCGATCGAGGCGGCGGGACGAGAAGGGACTATCTCCATCAGGTACGCTAAAGACGAAAACGGTCAACTCACGGTCTTCGTGGAGAACACGGGCGAGAGCATTCCACCCGAGCACCTGGACAAACTGTTTGACCCGTTTTTCACCACCAAAAAGAAAGGGACCGGCCTGGGCTTGGCAATTGTCAAAAATATAATTGAAGGGCATGATGGTGAAATAGACGTCGAATCGGAACCCGGAAAGGGGACGCGATTCATTATCAGATTAAGGGCATACCAGCCCGCCGGCATTGAGACCGAGTCCCTGTCAGGCAACGTATCGGCAGGCGCGGTTGGGACGCCCCACCCATAAGATCGGCATGGCCTCGAACGGACGGCCATTGAAACAGGAAGACACATGACAGCACCCGCGGCAAAGATCCTCGTCGTGGATGACGAACCTTCTCAGCGCCAGATGCTCAAGGCGAATTTATCGCTGGATTCCTACCAGGTTCACGAGGCGGATGACGGCAGCAACGCAATCAAGCGCGTGTCCCAGGAGTTCTTCGATCTCATCCTGATGGACAACCGCATGTCTCAGATGGACGGCCTCGATGCTCTCAAGGAGATCAAAAAAATCTCGCCCGGTATCCCCGTCATCATCATCACAGCGCACGCGTCGGTTGAGACCGCGGTGGAGGCGCTGCAGGCAGGCGCGCACGATTACCTCACCAAGCCCCTGGACATGGAAGAACTGCGCATCAAGATCCGCCAGACGCTGGAATTCTGGCGTCTCAAGGAGGAAAACATTCTCCAACGGCGCAGACTGGATAACCTGTTCGACGCATCTCGCATTGTCGGCAGATCTCCAGTGATGAAACAGATCCTCGAAATCGTGGCCACGGTTGCTCCCACCGAGGCATCGGTGCTGATTCTCGGTGAATCAGGCACCGGCAAGGAACTCATTGCCAATGCGCTGCATCAGGGCTCCAATCGGGCGGATAAGCGATTTATAAAGGTAAACTGCGCGGCGCTTCCGGAAACGCTTCTCGAAAGCGAGCTTTTCGGCCATGAGAAAGGCGCGTTTACCGGTGCGGTCAACCGAAGGCCCGGCCGTTTTGAGCTGGCTGATGGCGGGACGATATTTCTTGACGAAATCGGCGAGATGACCCTGGCTACGCAGGCTAAGCTGCTTCGGGTGCTTCAGGAGCGCGAATTTGAGCCGCTCGGTTCCACCCGGACGGTTAAAGTGGACATTCGCATCATAGCAGCGTCCAACAAGGTCCTCAAAGACGAAGTGGAAAAGGGCTCGTTCCGCGAGGACCTCTTTTACCGGCTTAACGTAGTGCCCATCACGCTGCCCCCTTTGCGGGAGCGCAAAGAGGACATCCCGTTGCTCATCGACCATTTTCTGAAAATCTACAACGAGAAGAATCGCCGCAATGTCCACGGGTTCCACCCTCGGGCGCTTGATGCGATGATGCGCTACACATGGCCCGGCAACATCCGGGAACTCGAGAACGTGGTCGAGCGTGCGGTGATTCTCGCCCGGGATGAGTACATTCCGCTTGCCGACATGGATGAGCCCGTACGGAGGGCTGTGGGAGACGCCTTCACGGAAGAGATCCGCAGCGGAATCCGCCCCGGCATGACTATCAAGGAAATGGAGCGCGAGCTTATTCTGAAAACCCTGGAGGAAAACGACAGCAATCGCTCCCGGACGGCCCGGATTCTCGGCATCACCCGAAGGACACTACAGCACAAGCTGAAAGATTACGGCATCGAACATCCGCACGCAGAAATGGCGGGAGACGAATAGTAGATCGATTCAGAAATGGCTTTACGTGGTTGCCATCCACGGCCTTGGGTACGGCGTGGGTCTGAAACCCGCCCTTACAAAGCATATCACGTTGTTCAATTCCTCACGTCGTCTCCGGCAACGTGGCAAGCTACTTACGAAACGATCTACCAGTGTGGAGTGTCACCGTTTCTGATGTTCCCACTGTTCCACGACTGCAATGCAGCGGAATCTGAACCACAGAGATTCATTACAGCAGGGGCGACCGGCTGGTCGCCCTTGTCATAATAGGAGCATCCGTATATAGCAGTTGCCAAAAATAATTTTCGATTGATTTCTCCAGGGTATCGGGAGGTCCCGTGAACGAAGATTCGACGGCCTTGCGTCGCTCGAAGTGAACGGGACCTCCCGATACCCACCAAAGGACCTGCGATTCGGTCAGAAATTTTGGCAACTGCTATAGTTGTTACAGAGGCACCGGACCAGGCTTCTGCACTCTTCTCCGTGGTCGTTGGTCTGCCTCCGCACCGCGGTTGCCCAGTGTGCCGGATGGGGATGTATGAAGAAGCTTTCACGAACCGGCGAGTTCTTCATGAATATGTACGCGACGATGCGCGGCGCATTCGGCCACCGGAATTGGTGGCCCGGCGACACGCCGTTCGAGGTATGCGTTGGCGCGGTGCTCACCCAGAACACGTCGTGGAAAAACGTGGCCAAAGCCATTGCAAATTTGGCAAATCACGGAGCGCTCGATCCTTTCACGTTGTGCAAAATGCCTCTCGACGAACTGGCTGAGCTGATCCGGCCGTCAGGATATTACAACGTAAAAGCACGACGACTCAGAAATTTTATCGTTCTACTGGTGGAAAAGTATGGCGGCGATTTGGATGCCCTTTTTTCCCTTCCTGTTACCGACCTTCGCGAGGAACTTCTGTCTGTGCGAGGTATCGGCAAAGAAACTGCGGACAGTATCATCCTTTACGCGGCACATAAACCAATCTTCGTCGTCGATGCGTACACGAAGCGCGTACTTGTTCGACACGGCCTGGTTGATGAGGACGCGGATTACGACGCGATGCAGGAGCTTTTCCACTTCCACCTCCCCCCGGATGTCGCACTGTACAACGATTTTCATGCGCAGTTCGTCGCGGTAGGACATCATTATTGCAAAAAGGAACCACGGTGCCGGCAATGCCCGCTAGGCATTTATCATAGTGAGGCTGCGCTACGGAGGCTTGCCGGCGAGAGCTGACGGCTTATGGATCGGCGATCTGTTCGAGCGGGTCAATTGCCCCCGCTTCCTGAAAACCCTTCCTCCTGAGGAGGCACGAATCACACGCGCCGCATGGTCGGCCGTCGGGTTGTGGGTCATAGCAGCTGTGGGTGAGTGAGTAATCCACTCCAAGATGCAGGCCCGTGCGGATAATCTCCCCTTTGGTCATGGAGACGAGCGGTGTATGTATATGAAACGGTCGTCCCTCTACCCCCGCCTTGGTACCCAGATTAGCCATATGCGTAAACGCCTGAATGAACTCCGGTCGGCAATCGGGATACCCTGAATAGTCGAGAGCGTTGACGCCAATGAAGATATGCCTCGCGCCCAGCGCCTCTGCCCATGCAAGTGCCAACGCGAGGAATACGGTGTTCCGTGCCGGGACATACGTGACAGGGATGTGATGCGTCATCTCTTCAAGCGAACGCCCCTTGGGGACATCCAGGTCCGCAGTCAGAGCAGAAGCGCCGATCTTGCGTAGGTCCACGTCCACGATAAGGTGCTCTCTCACGCGGAACGCGGCCGCCACTCGCCGCGCGGCCTCAAGTTCCACGAGGTGTCGCTGTCCATAATTGAAGCTGATCGCGAACAACTCATACCCGTCGGCGCGGGCCATTGCGAGGGTCGTAGTTGAGTCGAGCCCGCCGCTGAGCAATACGACCGCTGCTGCGTCCGTCTTCGGTGTCGCTTCCAGCTCCGGTGCCATCAGACCCCTCGTCTGTCGTGAGGCCAGATGACCTTATGAAGCTGGAGCTGAAACCTGACTTGCAACCCATCCTCAAGGATCCATTCCACCAAGCGTCTCGGAGGCAGCTCACCGAATACCGTCGAGAATAAGACCTTTGTCTTGCTGATACCCAGCCGCTCTCGAATGATGCCTCTCGCCCATTCGTAGTCGTGCCGATCCGCCACCACGAACTTCACCTCGTCACGCCGCGTCAGCTTCCAGATGTTTTCCCACATCATTCGGTGACTTTCGCCGCTGGAGGGGCACTTGATGTCCATGATCCGAATAGCGCCGTCGGGAAGCACCGAAATATCCAGGCTGCCATTCGTTTCCACGAGAACCTGGTAACCCTTTTCCAAAAGGGCTTCGGCCAGCTTGGGGGTATCTTCCTGGACGAGAGGCTCTCCGCCGGTGATTTCGACAAGATTCGGTCCGAGTCGACTCACTTCTGTGACCACATCCTCTATGCTCATTTCGCGGCCGGGTTCCATCGCGTAGCGCGTGTCGCAGTACCGGCACCGCAGGTTGCAGTCAGCCAGACGAACAAGGGTGCACGGTAAGCCGGCGAAAGACGATTCGCCCTGGATGCTCTTGTAGATTTCACACACGTTCAAGGACATGACAACCTGCCGATCGCCGTGAATGCAAGGTCTGCTCCGCAGTCAGCGGAACGGTTGTTCCATTGCGGAGCTCGCGTGACAGTTTTGACAATACCCGCCCTGGTGTTAATATACTACCTTTCAATCGACGCGACCACCATCGCTGCCGCATGTATGAACGAGGCTATGGAGTATGCACGGTGCAGACAGCTCGGGTACGATTCCTCCCTGACGACATAACGGTTGAAATTCAAACGGGTGAATTGGTCCTGGATGCCGCCCTTTCCGCAGGCGTTTTTCTGCGCGCTGCCTGCGGCGGGACCGGGGGATGCGGCCAGTGTAAGGTCAAGATTTCCGAGGGGGCCGTTGAGCCCCTCAAAATGGACAAATTGAGCGCGCAAGATCGAGCCGCGGGTTTCGTGCTGGCCTGTCAGGCCAAGGTGACCGGAGACATCACTGTCCAGGTGCCGGAAGCGAAAGTCGGCCGCAAGGTCATCCCACGGGACGAGGCAGACCGTATGCGCCTCACGGCCACTCCGATGGAGTCGCCCATCATTCCTCAGCTCAATCCGCCGGCGGTTCAGGTCCTCCTTCAGGCGACGCCGCCGACCCCAGGGGACAACATAAGCGATTACGAGCGGATTCTCCGCACCCTCAAGGTGAACCATGAAATCGAGCCAGTAACTGCTGACTTGGAAGTGGTAAAGGGGATCCCCATTCTCGTCCGTGAACATGATTGGAAACTCACGGTAAGTTTCAGGGCCGAGGAATTCCCCGCGTTGGGCGGAAGGGCCTATCGCCTGCAGCGAGTTTGCGGCGGTCATGAAGCGGGACATCCCTTAGCGATGGCAGTTGACATCGGAACGACGTCACTGTGGGGCGAGCTTGTGGACCTGGAAACCGGCGAAGTTCTTGCGCGAGCCTCTCGGTACAATCCCCAAATCGCTATGGGCGATGATGTGATCAGCCGCATCGTTTTTGCGCTGAAAAAGGACGGACTGGAAAAGCTTCAGAAGGAAGTTGTCCGGGGCCTCAACGAGATTATTGACGACGTCTTACGCCACGCCGGTCGCCGCCGGGACAACCTCTTGTTCATGACGGCCGCGGGCAACACCGTGATGACACACTTGTTCCTCGGGCTCTATCCGAAATTCCTCAGAGAGTCGCCGTACGTGCCCGTGGCGCAGAACATCGAGCCCGTGCCGGCCGGCGACCTCGGCCTTGCCATGCCCCCCGGTGCATTCGTGCGGGTCTTTCCCGGCGTTGCCTCATACGTGGGCGGCGACATCGTCAGCGGAGTGCTCGCCAACGGAATGTGGGATTCCGACGAGATGACGCTCTTCATCGACATCGGCACCAACGGTGAAATTGTTGCGGGCAACCGAGACCTGCTCATGACAGCGTCGTGCTCGGCGGGTCCGGCATTCGAGGGGGGCGGCTTGGAACATGGGATGAGAGCTGCACCCGGAGCGGTCGAGAGCATCCTCATCGACCCGGAGACTCTTGAGCCGATGATCAAGACCATCGACATGAAGCCCGCTCTCGGCATCTGCGGCTCCGGCATCATCAATATCATCTCCCAAATGCTCAAGATGCGGATTCTCGCCCAAAACGGCAAATTCAACAGTCACCTGGATACCGATAGAGTGCGCGATGGAAGAAACGGTTACGAGTACGTAATTTGCCGCGCCCCCGAGACCGGTATCGGCCAGGATATCGTTCTGAGCGAGGTAGATCTGGACAATATCATACGAGCCAAAGGCGCCATGTTTTCGGGCTACACCTGTCTTCTCAGCAAGATCGGGCTGAGTGTGGACGCGGTGGATCGGGTGATCATCGCCGGCGCGTTCGGAAGCTTTATCAACCTTGACCACGCGATCACGATAGGACTCCTTCCGGACATCTCGCCGGAAAAGTTCCACTTCATCGGCAACAGTTCTCTCAAAGGAGCGCGGCTTGCCACACTCGACACGGGTCTGTTCGAGCGCGCAAAGGCGATCGCTCGCAGCCTTACCAATGTGGAACTCTCCGAGGACCCCACATACATGGACAATTTCATGGCCGCGCTTTTCTTCCCGCACACGCGGGCGGAACTCTTTCCGTCGGTACGTCTCTGAGTAAGTACTGACAGGGATGGTACGACGATGGACACGCTTTCCCGCAAAGATGCCGGCTGGAAACTGCTTGAGCACACAGCGGACATCCGTATGGAGGTCTGGGGCGCAACCATCGAGGAACTCTTTGCTCATGCCGCGGACGGCCTCACCAGCCTGTTGAGCACCGGTCCGAAACAGCCGGCTGAGCGCGTGCTCGACGTGGGTATTGAAGGGGGTGATCCCGAGCAACTTCTCGTAAATTTCTTGAGAGAGATCCTCTTCCTGTTTCAGGTTAATGGATTCGTGGTGACCGGCTCCGAAATCACCTTTCCCGACCAGACACGACTTCAGGCAAAGCTGCACGGACGATATGCACGGAGCGACGAACCCCAGCCCGAGGAGGAAATTAAGGGCGTCACCTACCATGACCTGAGCATCCGCCGGAATGACGGGTATTCGGTCCGGATTGTCTTCGACGTGTAATTGATTGAGCGCCGACGTGTCTGAACCTAACCATGTTACCTTACCGCCGAATGTGCGCTGCGCCGTCAGCCCGAGGCTCGCAGCGCTGGTGTTTTTCATTCTCGTTGCCCTCTTCATTCCGGCCAAAGTCTACGACCAGGCTATCTTCGAGGCGCTTAATTCGCTGCACACCCCGATCACTGATCGGCTGTGGTTCACCTTGACGTCGCTCGGAGACGGGCTTGTTCTTGGCATCATCCTGGGCGCGTTTCTGGTCAAAGACCCGCGAGTAACCGCCCTGGGATTGCTTCTGCTCGTGCTCTCGACCGTGATCCTGCACCTGATTAAGGTTCTCTATCCCGCTTTGCGACCGGCCGCAGTCCTCGACGAGGTGCACGTGGTAGGCCCGTTGCTGCGGTCCGGATCGTTCCCTTCCGGCCACGCCTCTTCCGCTACCGCGGCCGGACTTGCCATCATCGCGTACAGTGCATCCTCAACCACTCGATGGACTGTGGGAACACTCCTGGTGTTGATGTCGGCTTCAAGGATCTTCGTGGGCGCGCACTGGCCGTCCGACGTGATCGCGGGCATGGCGTTATCAACCGGCCTTTTCGCCGTCATCCAGGTTTATCCTTGGCCTCGCTGGAAACCCGCTGTGCCGGAAAAACCCCGTTTCGACTCGCGGCCTTTCCGGTGGTTGTTGGTTCTCGAGGCAGCGGCCGCCCTATTCACCCTGTTTGTCTACAGTACGCTGTATTCCTCCACGACGTGTATCACTGCCGCGGCAGCGATCTGCGTGCTTGCAGCGCTGTTGTACGGATGGCTTCGACGCTTGCCAATCCCCTAATAGCACTCGTGGTGATCGGACGCACATTTGGGCAGCCGCGTTAATTGCGTCGATCCCCTGTTCGTGGGTGGAGCATCGGCCTTTCCCGCGTCGACCCGTTGTATTATGTTTTGATAAGTACTTGGAATGCGCGGCGCAGACGGCATTAACAGGCGTGGCAGCTCAGGCTGTTCATCGTGAAATCATGGAGTGCCGACGATGCCCGACAGGAAGCTTTTCAGGCTGGTTCGCCTTGACGAGGTGCGGTGGGAAATCCCCAAGACGGGCAAGATGCTTGTTCCGGGACTGATCTTTGCCGACGAGAGTATCTTGCCCTCCATCGAGGACGACCACAGCCCAGAGCAGGTTTACAACGTTGCCCACCTTCCCGGTATCGTGAGCCGGTCGCTCGCAATGCCCGACATTCACTGGGGATACGGTTTTCCCATCGGCGGAGTAGCCGCTTT